>CAYSFA010000001.1:0-60698 GCA_964430025.1 uncultured Anaerolineaceae bacterium
CCTGTTTAGGGGCAATTGGAACCGGCTGAGTTAGCGTTTTGCTGGAATTCTCTTGCGATTGAAGAGGGAGACTCTCGGTTGAGGAACTTGTTTTTTGTTTTTCTTTCTGGTCCTTTTCTTGGGGGGTAATTTTTCCTACCTGCGATTTCAATTGTTCAACAGAGCGTAACTTTTGCTCTGGCATCTGCATTTTACTGCTGGCATCTTGTGAAGCTTTTTGAAGCTCATTCGCTTTGTCTTTAAACGAACCGCCAATGGACCCGGGCAATATTGATCCTAAAGATCCTAAGATTCCTGAAAATAATCGCACAAATCCCAATCCTTTTTTTGATTTTTCTTTGGCTTTGTTGGCAGTTTCATCCAGTTTCTGTTTGGTATCATTTTGATTTACCGATTTAATTTCTGATTTATCCGTTTGATTTGTACTATCGATCATTTGATTTGAAGATGTATTTACTGAAGTAGGACCTCCACTCAACCTAGCCATTTCCTCATCCTTAGCTTTAATGAGAACTCTCTGAACTTCTTGTGACTTTGGTAGTGGCTTTCCTTCTAACAAACATTGATAAACTAACTCATCCTCAGGAATATTGAATCTGACTAAAAAGCGTTCATTTACATTTCCATCATTCTTAATGCGAATAAGTTTCTTAATTGTCTGATTTTTCCATTTGATCTTAAGAATGACGCGGATTAGGGCAAATGAGATGATGATTGTCAGAACCAAGGCAAGTAAGGAAAAACCTAAAACTATTAATATTCCCAATGTGTCTGGTACGGAATTAAAAATTTTCTCTAAGAATGAATTGATCATAATAATATCTCGATAACTAATATAGTTTTATATAAATCATTCATCTTCATTCTCCATTGGCTCATCTGTTGTTACCTTCAACACCTGAACTTTTGATTTTGGTACAGCTAATTTGGGTTTTCCTCGTTTAAATTCCGCGATTGGATCATTGTGTACCTCAGCGGTAATTGGCTCGTTCTCAGCCCACCAATCAACCTCTTCGAGTGTTTCCTTCTTCTCCTCCAAAACTTCAATTTTCTCATCCTGATTATTATTGATTGGTTGACCTTCGGTAGATGGCTGATAAGGAATTTCTTTCGGCGATTCCTCTTCTAAGGTGGGTGAAAAAGTAATTGGTTGAAGCAATTCTTTTTTCACTTCCTTCCCAATTCCAGGTGTTTCATTTGGTTCTGGTACCATTTCTAATTGATCTTGCGCATCCGAATCAACATCAACTGTAAACCGGAAAATTGGTTCAACATTCAAAACTACCGGAATAATTACTTCTTCAGTTGGATAGGCATTAACAGCAAGAACCCTGATTTTAATGGGGCAATAACCTGCAGGTGGTCGCACACCTAAATGAAAAAAGCGAATTTGAAGTTTCTCCTCCCCACCTGGATACAAAAGTGGAGCTGGATCAATCTGGTAACAATCTGATGGTAATCCCTCCAAATCCATTTCAAATTGGCTTCTTTTTTCCTGCCCAAAATTCTTAAGGGTGATCAACCCGGTTAATTTCCTTCCTTCTTTAAGATCGAGTGAAGGCATCTCAAACGTAACACCAATATTTTCACTTCGCTTTTCTAATGAAATTCCATTCGCGGACTGGAGGTAAAAAGTTAATTGAAAGTCACCTAATTTCAGGCTATCTCCATCCTCTAAATTTCTGGATCCTTTGGCAGGAACAACTACATTCCCTCTTGCTCCTGCTAACGACAAAGCCAATGGTTCATTCACGAGATTTACCATTTTGAAATTTCGCCTGTCAGTTTGTGTGCTGATAAGTTGTAGATGAGCACTTGCGACTCCACTTCCATACTCATCAGGAAGGACAATATCATTGAAACCTGCGCTGCCAATCATTGTCAAGGCTTTGGTTATCGGAAATGTTTTTGCCCATCCATTTCTGTCAATGACGTAAACTGATCCGTTGTAATTCATGGTTTTCTCCAAATCATTTCTTCAACTCCAATCAAGCGCCTTTATACTTATCTTTCCACCCAAGAATAAATGTAAGCAAGTTTGATCCCCACTCAAAAGCTGTGCGTAATTCTCCTCGGGTTGGTTTGCGATCTTTCGCTTCTCCATTCCACAAAGCGCCATAATTAAAAGTGCTGAGGACACCACCATTTCCACTCAACCATTCTCCATCAGAAGTAAATCCTTGCGGGACTTCTACAAAGAAGTATGGTTCGGATAAGAGGGCATCACATTTCAATGCATTTCCTTTCAATTCCAATTGGATTTCTTTCGCAACAGCTTTGAATGAGTCTGCTGCCAGGCTATCAACAGCTTCCATGAAAAGAAAACCACCTCGAGTAATATAACCTTGTAATCCTTTCAATTGGGCACTCGTCAGCTTAAATTTTCCAGAACCGACCAGATAAATGAAGGCGTTTCCCAATACGCCAGGATCAAGCTGAACATCATCGTTCACAACCAGGTTGATGTGGTCTGATTTCCGAGCTACTTCAGCAAGTCGAATCAACCCTTGACCTTGAATCTTTTCATTCACTTCCCCTAAATAAATAACCGCCGAAGTTAATAATTGTTCACTATTTAGTGAAATATTTCTACGGAAACGTAAATCAATCTCATTAATCTTCGGACCTTTCGCATTATCAGCATCATTGATATTTGAAGTCCGATTTTCTCTTGTGAATCTAGCCAGCTCTACCATAGATCTTTCTGGAACCGATTGTCTGGCAGTGATTAAAAATTCATCTTGAAGAAAAGCGAGCCCTGAGCCATCATTATTCTTCTTCAAATTTGTGGTGGATTCACGTTGAATGATCGTTAAATACAATGGCCCATCGATCTCATCCCCTAAATCATAGGCAACTGGTTCTGAAAGAACAATCACTTTCCCATAAGGATCGATGGCGATCCCAGGAAGGATAAATACCATTGAATCAGGGGGATCACTCGCTACTACTTCCAACCCAACCAAAATTCCAGAACCATGGAAGAAAAGGTTGTGAGCCTGGTTATATTGACGGTGAAAATCATGCGCTTGATTCCAAACATCAGCGGTAACTGACATTCCATCATAAGGTTTGATTCGTTTCTTGGGGAATAAATTCAACAAATTCTCAGTGCTCATTTGGCATCCTCTCCTTCAAGTAGCTCATTTCTCAGTGTTTCCATAACTTCCAAATTTAATTTAAACGCAGTGTGGGCTGGTTTTCTATCTTCAATTAATTGAGTTATTCTTTGAATGTAGGCATTTTCGTTTCTGGATCGATCTCTCGCATCCATCCGATTTATCTCCTCTTCATCCACCTTCACATTAACAGTAAAAGTGTGCGGTAGATTCTGAGAACCTAAAGCGATTGCTCTTCCAAGCTTTGCTTCATTTCCTAATTGAAAATTCTGCGACCTATGTTCAATAATTTCAACCTGACCATTTGTGTAAATACTCAGGTAATCTTCCATTGAGCTCTTCGTTCCACGTCGCTGGTACATTTGAACTGCAACCTGCAGCAGATTCCTTTTTCGTTCTTCTGGTAAATTCTCATCCCAGACCACACCTAACCATGATCCCAACCAGGGTAGAAATTCGGATGGTGTGAAAGCTGGGTCAAAATACAAATCTATCTGATTGATCTGTTGGTTGATTGGCTTCCAGAAACTCTCAAAAAGCATTAAATAACGTCCAATAAAATCCTGGTCGTGGTAAATTTCTGGTAAATGATTAAGATAACTTCCCTTGGGATGAACCGCTACCCGGATATTCTCACTCGCAACAATTTGTCCTTTTGAATTAATAAGATCCGCTACACTGACAAGATAGACCTTACGTACCTGATTTAGAACCTTTGCTTTGATTGTTAATTCAAGAAACTGACCAGGAAGATATTTCTTACCTAAATGCCAATCAACTACCTGTGCTGCTTGTTGATCTTTTACGTAGGTATCACCCGTTTCATTTTCATTGATTGAAAACTCAATTAATTCAAGACCTAATGGTAAGGCTATAGAAAGTATTGAGTTGATATACTCTTTCTTAAACAATACTCTTGTAAAGAAATGAACAATCTCACCCGGGTAGCGACTATAGAAATCAGGCACGAAGGATAAATCTGGGACTTTTGTATATTCTATTTGATCCTCTACTTCAATAATTGGAAACATTCTGCTCACTCTCTTTGAATATCTACCAAATCAATAACTGTGACTTCATGATCTAAGGAACAGATCAACGCGTTCTCAGGAATCCAGATCACTTTTTCCTCCACGCGTGTAGGATTCGGTCGCTCATCCGGATTAATTGATTCTGTTTTTGGATTTACCGTTCGGGAAAAAATGTCGGCATCAATGACATACTTAACTCCAGGTACCCTCTGCACTAAAGAGTAGATTTCTGCAGAAAACAGACTCTTTCCAAAAGTCCAACCTTTCCATCCGGATTCCAGAAGATGATCTCTTTCTTCTATCTCTGGGAAAGGCACTAATGGATTCAAAAAATTGCTTAAGTGTTGTTTAACTCGTGTCAGAACAGTTCCAGGATTACTGTAATCATCCACGACAATTTTGACATCGACCTTAATGCCCATGTACTCAGGTTCTTTTACCCTCACATGTGTGGTTAACAACCTGAATTGATCCAGATAATTCCCTAATTCTTCAATGAATAATTGATTTACATAAAGCCTGGAAATATCTCCAACTGCCAATGAATCAGTCACAGAAGGAACAACCAACATTTCAACAATTCCGAGTTCCCCTCTATTCTTTTCGAGGTTTGGGGTGATACATTTTACCCTTGCTATCGTTCGACTAAAATCCAATGCTAATTGTTCAAAATCCTGGGCGGTGACTGCACGTTTTTGCGCTTGTAACTCCCGCTGAGCCCGTAATTTCACCTCATCCAAAGTCTCCTGGTCTCTTCCACCTGTAGCTCGTACCAGATTTGTAACCCGAGACACGTAAGCAATAGAGGAACTCAATGTATTCAAATTGTTTACTGGTAAATTTCCAATCGATCCACCGCCATAGCGATAACTACTGAAATATAACGGTCTACCACTTTCTGGAATTCGGCCATATTGAACAATTGAACCATCTGGTTGGCGTACTGAGGATCCAAAAGTAATCGTCGCGGATGCTTCATCCAAAGTGAAATGTCTGTCAAATCGAGTCGATTTGGAAAAATCATGAACCACTTGCCAGGGAACTAAAACGTTTTCTCCATTTCGAAATTCTTCAACCAAAACAGTCTCGTTCTCTCTCAGCTTTAATACTGGAAATTGTTGTAATTGGAAAGTTTGACCAGGTTCTCCACTACTGTTTCCTAAGAATTCCTGATCAATAGACAAAGCGTGGGTGGAAGGGACTGCTGCCCCTATCGAATAGGTTTCAATTCGTTGAACCCGAGGAGATTCAGTATACATCCCTTGGGAAGGATTTCTTTGTTCAATACGACATCGCACCCAATAAGCATTTTGGCCGCTCACGAGATCTGGTTTTGCTTCTAAAGGAAGATACATAACCAGGCTTCCGGTTGGGTTGTTCAGACCACCTGTTGTATCTCTTTCACCCTGGAATTTACTTAGTGGAACTTCCTGCCATTTACCATCTCCCATGGAACATTCCCAAACCCAAGGGGGGTCTTCACGCCGTATACCAACTGCCTCAGTAGGTTCACAGGTGAAATTGAACCGTAAAATATGGCCTTTAATATCACAGGCTGGAACAGCAGCAATATCATTAACCGGGTCAAAACCTACATAGAAGGTGTCACCTTCTTTTGGATTGTATCGATCAAATGGATAGAATGTCTCGATGCCCATTCTGGAAAGGAAATTCTTATTAACCTCTGTTAACTTTCTCAATTGATTCAATTTTGGTGGAAAAATCTCCAACAGTCGATCAGTCGAAAAAACCACTTCATCCCCACCAGTCATATCAGAAACGACCTGAAATCCTTTCGGAATAATCACTGATTGCTGGTTGTCATCACTAATAGGAAGGGCAACCGAAAGCCAAAATGTTAAATCAGTTCTCGCACTGCTTGCAGGTTGAATTTTTAAACCTAATAATTCCAGAAATTTGATATAGTTTTTATCCGGGACACGATTTAACCGATAAACCATCAATTCTGTCATCCAGGCGAACAGCTCAACCAAAGTGATTCCAGGATCGCTCAAATTATAATCAGTCCATTCTGGACAATACTGAATGATTCTCTTTCTCGCCTCATCCACCAGGTCTTTTTGAAATCTTAGATCGTCTAAATTCGGGGTTGGTAACGGCATACCTGATCTCCTAATTGGTTCAATAATCGATAATTACCAGTTTTCTTCCTCTTCCAGGAAGAAAGGATAAACAATACTGCGCACATCATGAGTCGCTTTAATTTCATAATTAATTTCTACCTGGAGAGAGCCATCCAAGTCATCATCCATTAAAACTTCAACCTGCAACACCTGAATTCTTGGTTCCCAAAAATTTAAAGCATCCAGAACATATTTCTTCAGTAAACTGGCTGTGGTTGCATCTCGTACTTCAAACAATAGATCATGTGCTTTGCATCCAAAGGTCGGTCGCATTACCCGTTCACCTGGTCTGGTACCAAGGATGATACGAATAGATTGTTCGATATCTTCCGCACCACTAACAAGCGCTATCTCTCCACGAGTGTTCACCTTCATTGGAAAAGCAAGCCCAGTTCCTAAATATGCTTTTCGTAAATCTTTCGTCATATCAATTTCATTCCTTTTTTATCCACCGATCAACACATTAGGTTGGCCTTTAGCCACCACTGTAGAAACAGGCACACCAGTTGCAGGGTTTGATCCGGCAACCTGACTGGTCATTCGCGCCGCCGGTCTACCACCAATGAGGACAGTCATGCTTCCCATCACGATCGATCCCATACAAGCTGCCCCGCTGACCATATCACCAACAACCGATGCCGGAAGTCCACCAATCAAGACATTGGCTACACCAGGTCCAGTGATAGCATCTCCGGTTGCGGTCATATCTGATACTCTTGCTGCTGGAAAACTCATTATTCTCTCCTGTCCTGATCCATATTTTGCCTAATTGATCTTGACCAATGATCCTTGAATTTGAACAATTCCACCACTCTTAAGAGTAGTTTGGGCTGATCCATTAACTTCAACTTGAGGTCCTTTCAACGCTGCTCCTGACATTTGCAAAGTCAGTTCTCCTGGACCAGCTTTCAAACCGACTTTTTGTTTTGATTCCAGAGTCATGGCACTTTGACTTTCAATTTTTGCACCAGCTTTAGTGGTTAAGCTCATCTCCCCTTTACTGGTGACTGAAAATTTTCCATCAGCCTCAAAAATCAAATCTCCTTTGGCTTTAAAAGTTATGGAATTTTTACTGGTATCAAACTCAATCAGATTATTTTTGGTTTTATCTTGAATTGTTATTTTTTCTTTCCCATTTTCATCATTCAACTCAATCAAATGCCCACTTCTAGAACGAATTACTCGGCTCTCAACTTTTTCATCTTTTAAAGCTTCTCCACTCGCTCCAGCAGGCAATTTATCCTTCCCATTCCACAGACCCCCAACGATATAGGGTAAATTAACATCCCCTTGTTCAAAGGCAACCAGAACTTCATCATCAATTTCAGGCATAAAGAAGATACCTCTCTCCTTACCTGCCCCAATTGAAGCTACTCTGGCCCAGGTACTGGAAAGTTCTGCTCCTTCATATTTCGACATCCATGGAAATTTGACCTGCGCACGACCCAATTTATCAGGATCTTTTATGCTCGTCACTAATGCACTCACCACACCATCAATTCGGTGTGAATTTGACTGATTATTTGAATTTAACAAAGAATGGATCGTATTCGGTGCTAACCCTGATACTCCAAAGGTCACTGTATATTCGCCATGTCCAAAATAATGTTGCGCTTCTGTTACATGATATTTTCCTTTAAAGCGGGTCCCCACCCCATCAACTTCAACCACCTTCCCAGCGATTAAACGAGGATCACCATAAGCCAATTCCCCTTCTGCTTGAATGAAAGTGCTCTCGGATAAATTTTTAATTCCCTTAGCCATTTCATCAGCCATTGCTTTGGTTGTTGCTAACCCAATATCGGAAAAATCCTCTGCTTTCGTAAAAGCTGTTTCTGCCGCTTTTCCACCTGACGAAGGTGTAAATCCGATTTTTGGAGCAATATTATCTGAGCCTGTATCCTTGCCCACAACTGCAACTTTCTGTTTCACATCCCAACCTGTTGCCGTTGTAGAAGAAAACTGACCAACCACAGAGATTCGAGGTTCAAATCTACGTAAATTTAACCCCCAGGTTAATGTTGCGGGGTTTCTCCCAGATACTTGGGTTCCAATTTTCTTAAAACACAATTTTTCATCGTTAACATACACCTGATAGCCAATTCGTCTTGCTCGATATTGAAGAAAATCCCAATCTGTCATGTTGTGCTGCATCAAATATTCATATTGTATGGATGTGGAAGCAACATCAGTACTCAATCCAGCCCCGGATGCAATTTTATTTACAATATCACTATCTTTTACCTTCAAGAAAGTCCGGCTTTTCTTACCACGGGTTAAACGGTGTGCCTTATCATATCCGCGAATCTTCAGTGTCACAGGTCCCCCCGCTGTAAAAACAGGTTCGATTGCAGTGATCTCACCACTGATTAAATCACTATTCACCGTTGAAGTCTCCATTGGAATTTCATCAGTTGTGATGCTAATTTTTACCTTTGAACCAATCTTGAATACATCAGAATCAATGTAAGTATATTTTCCTGTTTTTTGGTCTTCCTCATCCTTGATCAACAAACTGAACATTGATGGCATGGATAAATTTGTATCAACTATTACCTCAATCAAGTCATATTCTAAGTTCCTGAGTGTTTGTCCATTAATTGTGATTTTGATTTCTTCTGTCATTTTCTTTCCTACTCTTTACAGGGGAGGGATAATTAATACTTGACCGGGATGAATATCAGTTGGATCATCCAATCCGTTCGCTGCGGCAATTTCCCGCCATAATCCTGGATGACCATATTCGGTGAAGGCTAAATAATCCAAACGGTCCCCCTGTCGTACCAGATGCGTTTTGCGAGATTCAGTCCTTGTGGTTGGATTTTGACTATCCTGTGGGCCATCTTCATCAAATGCTTGAATAAAATCTACTTTGGCTCTTGCTCTTACAGGAATTCCACTCGCCAAAAATAGTGTGTAACTAATTTCCACTTTCTTGATGACCGCAATAAATAAAACTAAATCTCCCCAAATGAATTGCACCAAAGGCGGATCATCATCTTTCTTTTTGGGATCACCTGCCCCCATAAGAGTTAAAGAAAGCAGTTGATTGGTAAATCCACGCACATCCTGATTTTCCAATCTGGTCGTGTCGAATACAAGATCCAGACTGAATTCCGCAGGATTTCCACCCCCAAACGCCAAGTCTGGAGAATTTAATTCAGGTCTTGGTTCTACTTTATCTTTTTCTCCTCGGCCTGCCCGCCATTCCACTGTTTTTACGATGGTCAACGAAGAAGGATTAAATTGGCAATCAATGGTCTTTGCCCCTGCTCCAGCTGAATAAATAATCTTAGCCTTTTGTAAGGTTGGTTTTTCAGATGGTGGATTTAGTGTGCTTTTAATTTTGTCGAACAAGGGTCACCTCCAATTTTCTCTTCCGATCAAAATAGCCGACCAGAATTCCTTTCTTTTTCAATCGCAATCCAGCGTTTTATAATCGGATATACATCCTTCGCTAATTTTTCCAAATCAACCTTAACATCTACCAATTCTGTGGGTTGTGGAGAAATTTCAATATTTTCATTCGAACTTTCAATCTGTCGTTGAACGACCGGACCTTGAACTTCCATTTCTGGTTTGAAATATCCCTCAGTGGTTTCTACTTTTTTTGTCTTCACCACAGGCAACTCAACCTCAGATGGTTTTGGTTTTGGATAGCTTTTCCCTGAATTAGCTTCCTTTTGTGGTTGCAAAGGGATAAGTGTTAACTTTTCTGAACGAGGAGATTGCTTTCTTTGTGAAGGTGAAGATTTTATAATTTCAGATGAAGTTGTTTTATTAATTCTTCCGCCAGGTTTTTGTTGACTGCGCTGAGAAATAATTACAGGCGGTATTCCACTGACCTCATCAAGTTCGGAAGGCTTCTTTTCAATGGATCGAGCCGATTGGTCAATTTTTCTTTGGATCGTTTTTCTCCCTGGCGATGAGATCAACAACCTGTCCTGAAAAGAAGGTGTAAAAATCCTTTTTGGCTGAGAACCAGTCAAATTCTTTTGTTCCTGGGTTCTTTTTGTTCCCTTCATAGACACCAATATCTGATCTCTTATTGATGGAGGTTCTCCGACAACGCTGGGCGATGGAGAAGAACTCTGGGGAACAACACCTTCATCACCGGAAAGAGTTTGCCTATCAGGTTTGGAAATGTCTCGCAAAATTGGTTTCGAAAGTGATTCAGATTTAGATATGCTTTTTAAAATAATAGGCAATTTCGGTTTATTTGATTGCCCTTGAACTTTTCGTTTAATATTTGTATTAGTCGTCTCGCTAATTCGTTTTCGAATGTTCCTGGGAGATATATCAATCTTAATTTTTTCAGGTTGCACATCCAAGGAAGGCTTATCCTTTGGTGTCTGCAATTGTTGGCGTAATGGTTTATCGATCGGGAGAGATTCTGATCTTCTCTCTTTTGATGAAGATTGAACTTCTGGCTCAGCTCTTTCTTGGTTGATTTCTTGATCTGTCGTCACTTGACGCTGGACAACAGGTTTTTGTGCCGGGGTAATACCAGGCCTTTCAATACCAGGATGAAATACAGGTTTTGGTTTCTCCTGTGAAATTTGCTTGTTCTTTTTAATAATTTGATCAGTAAAAGTTTTAATTACTGAAGGTTGTGACTTTTTCTTGATAACCAATGGTTTATCTAAAATTTCTGGTTTTGTACTGTCCACTAATCTTTCAAGGGTTTGTGGTTCATTTACTTCAGTTTTTCTATTTGATAACTCAATACTTCGACTTTCTAATTTTTCTGGTTGAGTCTGAGAAGGTACTGGTTTGCTCTGTTTCTGCTTAGGTGTTTCTTCATGTTTCTCTAAAGCAGTTTGAAGTTTTTCTTCTTTTCTCCTAGTATCATCAGTCGGGAATTTTTGTTCCAATTCTTGTGATGATTCCCCTTCTTTCCTTTTGGATTGAACCTGCGGTTTCTTTGCCAAAGGAAAATTCATCTTATCCGTTTCTTCTGATGTCCTGGTTGTTGGCTTTTCATTCATGATGACCGGTTCATGATCACCATCTTTGGCCATTTCTCTTTGAATTTTATGATCAAAAGTTTGTTCAAAGGCACGTTCTTTTGTTGTAGGTTTTGGAGAAGATTGATCACTTTCTTTATTTTCGCCATTCGAACTGATCTTTTCTTTTTTCTCAGGCGAGATTTCTTTTGGTGATCCCATTTTATTAATGGATGATGAAGAGGGTTGTGTTTGTTTATCCTCTGTAATTTTTTTGATTAATTTTTTATCTTCCAGCTTCTCAGGTGAAACTTGTTGCTGGTCGCTTTGGTCATTGTCTGTTTTTGAAAACGACTTCTTCGGACTCAGAGTCCTAAGTTCTTCTTTGATTTCCTGCTCATGGGAAGGTTTAATTTCTTGAACTGTTCGTTTTGTTTCAAAAGTTTTTTCTGAGGAGTCGCTCTCCTCTTTCTTCTCCTGAGTGCGAGGAGTCTGATCGATTTGTCTTCTGATGACCTGGTTTTGATCGGTTTTATCAAAAGCGGGATTCTCGATATTTTCAGTTTTTGAGCTGACTTTTTGAGTGCTTGCTTCTGGTTTTTGTTGTTTTTCCTCTTTTACCTTTGATTTCTCAGGAGGTAAAGTCTTGTCTTCTGAGGTTGGCACAGAGTTGCTTACCTCTTCTATTTTTCCAGAATATCGACTGGTTTTAGGATGAATTTCTTCAACCTTGCTGAAAGGACGTTGTGGAAGATCACTCTTCTTGGGTGTTGGTTTTGTATTTTTTCCTTCCTGTGCACTTAAGCGTGCTCGTCTTCTGGCAATGAAAGAAGGTTCACCTTCAGAAATCGGAGGAGGGTCGAAGGGAGGAATTATTTGTCCACCAATTGGAAGACCTGTTGATAAACCACCTAAAGATGGTTGTGGGGGAATTACAGTTGGAGTCTCAACTGACGCCCCATTTTGCAGGAGCATATCCACCTTATCCCAGGACTGACCCTTTGGAGTACTTACTTTCTTTGCACCAAGAGTCATGGGAAGCTGCTTATTTGTCTTGAGCTTGTCACTAAAAGATTTTATTTTTCCTCTGAGCTTTGTTCCTGGAGGGTTCAAATAATGTTGCTTTACGATGGAAGAAGGCCGAATTATTTTGGAAATCTTTGATTTAATTTTTGGCAGAATCACACCTGAAGCAGACTTCCTATTGAGAAGTCTGGTAGCCATCGGAGAAATATCAGGCTTGCTGTTATTATTTTGCGCTGTTGAGGTGTTTTCGATTTCTGCCATAATCTATCTTTAGAATATTGATTTCACAGCACTCAGTGGGCTCATGGGTAAACCAAATTTAGGATCAATTGTTAATCCTTCATGAACGATTTCCATGGTCTCAATTGCTACTGAATTAATGTCCGACACGTTCAAATCTGACAATTTCCAACTGGCTGGATAAGCATTTACGACATTCCAGCGTTTGACAACGCCGTAACCACCGCTCCCTGGGATTAACGATGTAACACTTTGTCCGGTTGCTCCTTGAATAATAGAAAGATTCAATCTTTTTACCTGGAAATCATATATGCCAAATTGGAACCAATCCCACAATTCTTTGGAGACAGTCATCCCGCGTTTGAAGGTGATCCGATTGAATTCAATTTGACCAGGCAAATTATGGACCCCGTCATTAAACCCACCTTCCTGAATGGTCTCCACCTTTCTGGATACACCAATCCCACTCACCTCGGTGAATAGGCCAACGATCAACCCCGAGATTTCTATGTAGAAAAGATATGTTGGGGCAGGATCAAAGCGAACCCCGGTTAAATTTTCTAATTGCCGGATTCCTGCAGCCCCTACCATCCCCTTAGCAGCATCCATAATACTTTTTGGAGCTGGTTTGTTGGCAGGTTTATCAATTTTCTTAGGTCCATCAATTAGACTCATCTTTAACTCCTTTCCATAATTCAGCGGGGCAATCGTTCGTTTTCTTCTCTAAGTTTTCGCTTTAGAAGTTTCATTATCTCTTTCGCAAGTTCTTCAACATCAACATTTTTCAATTGTTGATGTTCAACTTTTGCAATGTCTGATGTTTTATTCGATTCACTTTCTTCTAAAGACATTCAATCTCTCTCTTTTCACAAAGGAAAATTATGTGGTTACATTCATTCTTTTATTAATCTTTGCAATCTCTTTTACCCATTGACGACGCTGGCGATGCTCCAGATCGAGTACTTTATCCAGATCCCAATGGAAATGGTAGGAAATGTAGGCTACCTCCTCATAGATCTGATCGAGAGGGTAGCCTACGATTCCCCCCCCAAGTTTGCCAGGTCAATTTCGACTGGTTTTCCACAATGATTACAGGTCACTGTTCGAGTAGTTTTACCTGTTTCATTGATCTGTTGGTAAAAGGATTGCAAGTACGCCAAATCAGCAGCGAAAAGATTTTCAACAACGCTGGTGGTAATATGCTGTAATGTGCCTAAACTGGTAATTACCCTGGTTAACAATACAATTATTAAATAGGCTTCATTGGATTGAACACGCATGTCATTTAATGGGGTAATTTCATCCATTGCAGTCGCCAAACGCATGACTCCGCGTTTATGGAGATTTCCTTCCCGATCAACGTATCCAATTGGTAATTCAAATTCAAATTCAGTATGTAAGCTCATTCTCCAGCTTTCCTTTCAGATGTATTTACATTCATCATGGATCAGTTCTCTCTATCGATTCGGCAACAATCGTCAGTGAAAATTTTGCTACATTTGCCACATTGTATTGATTGCTTTCGAATCCCGAGATTTTCGAAGGCCATGCGTTGAAAAGATTCCATGCAACCAGTGGAATGTATTCGCCATCTTTTAATGCATTTAAGGTGATGGTGACATTTTTCCTTGCATCAGAATAAGCGCCACTACTTGCCTGGACAAACCAGTTATAGAGCTCTTTGGTATTGCCAAATCCGCTTTTCAATTCCACAGGGGAATAAGAGGTCATTCCGGGTATTAATAATGTGCTAGATTCTCCTGAACTGTAAACGACATTGTGTTTGATAACATTGATTTCAACCTCTCCACCAGAAAGAGTATCGAAAGTAGCTAAGCGGGTTTGGTTTACATCCAAAGTGTAATAACAATCCAGAGGATTTAACTTAAAATCTTCTTTTATAGAACTAAGCATGACTTCACCATCTTTACCTTAAATATTAACAATCATCAAAGATGATTAATGAAGGTGGAGGATCTATCAATTCATGTTTGATAGATCCTCAAAATTGGAAATTAACCTAAGGTTTTACTCGTTCCATGCCTTCATGTACGATCGTAACTTCTTCAAGCATGTACTCTGTGCTTCCTGAATCCAACTCTGGGCCAACAACTTTGCTCGGCCAGGCATTGGTGAACTCCCAACGGGCAATCGGCTGCTGATCTTGTGAATAAGCAATAATTGAGCAGTTTGTTCGGGCATCTTCTACCTTCCCCTGCACAACCAAATTTCGCCAATCCCAAATATCCAAATTACTGGTGACACCACGCTTGAGTGTTACTTCAGTCCAGGTCAGGCGACCAGGCAATTTTTGAATAATTGTCTCACCGTTTTCATTTACAACTTTATGGTCGACAACTTCAGTTTCAGAGCCAATTCCACCTACAATGGTAAAAAAGCCACTTAATTTTCCTTCAATTTCTAGTCCAAACTTAAACGCAACAAGAGGGTCTTCACGTCCAGGCATTTTCATGCTCCTTTCTAGTGATTAATGTTTTATTTACTCTGAGCCCGGGCCAGCCCATTGACTAATCCGGAAGATAACAAATTCTGCTGGTTTGACTGGTGCCATACCAATTTCAATGATCAAACGACCTAAATCCCGTGATTCTGGTGGATTTAACTCATCATCACACTTGACATAGAAAGCTTCATCAGGTGAACTTCCGAATAATGCGCCATCACGCCATACCATCTTCAGGAAGGCGGTTGCATCTCTGCGAACTCTTGCCCAAAGTTTCCGATCATTCGGTTCGAAAACAACCCATTGAGTTCCATTTTCAATGGATTTCTCAACATAGTTGAATAACCGACGAACGTTTATATACCGCCAAGAAGGATTGCTGGAAAGCGTTCTTCCACCCCATACTCGGATTCCCCGTCCCGGGAAACTGCGAACAACATTTACACCGATTGGGTTGAGTGTATCTTGTTCACCTTTTGTGGTTTGATAACCAAGACCAACTGCTCCAAGCACGACTTCATTTGCAGGGGCTTTGTGGACACCACGGGTATTGTCATTGCGTGCCCATACACCTGCCATATGCCCTGAAGGTGGAATTGCAATAACTTTATTGGTAACTGGATCCATTACCTCAATCCAGGGATAATAAAGTGCGCCATAGCTGGAATCATATCCTGCTGTGTTCATTCGCCAATTCTTGATTTCCTGAGGGCTCATATTTGGCGGAGCATCCAAAATCGCAACACGATCGCCCAAGCGTTCACAATGGGCAAGCATCATGGATTGAACACCTTTAACCATATCCATGTCTAGTTTTTGACCAGGCATTACAGTCATCAAATCAGGAACACAAACCATTGTGACATCATCAAGAACTTCTAGCCCTTCCACACCGCTTCGTTTCGTGACATCGCCCTGAAACTCGGTTGGGGTTGGGGGAGGTAAAAGGGATTTCTCAATCGTGAGGACCTGTTCCTGTTCTTTTGGCACAAGCTGGGTGACTGTTGCTTTGTCATTGGTAACAACTAACTCCACTAATTTTGAGAATTTGTTGTTTTTATAGGCTACTCCAACTTTCTTCTCGCCATTGACCGACATATCCTGCAATTGGACTTCTTTGAGTGTTTCTACTACTTTCCAGGATGTGTCTGATTTTTCTTGTTCCACAAAAAGTGTGAAGCTGGTTCCACCATCTCCTTCACCAGCTACATCTTCTTCAACTTTGCCTTCTTCATCTTTAGAAGATTTTTTGGTTGTGGAAGCAGGTGCAGGAAGGAATACATCACCAACACGAACTCTAATGCGCATACCTTCTGTCCCAGAAGTGCGTGCGCGTGCAGTTAATGCTGGTTTTCCTTGTTGGTTCAGTAAGGTTGCTTCAGCTTTGGGGAATGTCCGAACGCTGACTACATAACATCGTGAACCACCATTCATAAAATAACCATAAATTGCTTGAGGAAGATACGCTCCTGACACAAAACTTCCATATCTTTCAACGTATTGGGTCCAATTAGTAACGAGTTGGGGTTTATTTAATAAATTCTCAACTAATTGTTCTCCATCTACCTCGCGAACCATCTCTGCTTTTTCAGTGAAACCAACAAAAGCAGCCATCGCGGTACCAACACCTTCAATTGGCTTCGGACCACGATCTACTTCTTCAACATAAACTCCTGGTGATAAATATTCTGGCATTTTTTCTTCCTTTCTATCAATTTGATAAATGATTGAGATAACTTATTAAGAACTCTTTTTTTCTCTATTGGACCTCCTTAATGCTTATTTCCATGAAAAAATAAAACCGATTTAGACACTAATTTCCAAAAAGGGATTTGGAACAACAAATTTTTCATGCCTCAAAATCCTATCATTGAAAGAAATATCAAGATGATAGGTACCTTGCGTTAATTTAAGAAGCGCAAATTCACCATTTTCTAAAACGGGAATTTCTTTTCCTGTTTCTTTCAGTACTAGCTTTAAGGTAACCGGTGAATATTTCTGACTATTTACTTTTCCCCGAACGGAGAAATAAGACTTGGAATCGACTAATTTCGCATTCGGATCATCGAATTTTTGACGGTCTGGATCAGGATTTTGTTTGAACCGAACTTCTGAAGTAGCAACTCTGGGAGAGGTCACAGGTTTATATGGATCAATCGTCAAAGTGACAGTCAAACGAATTCCAGGGTGGGGATCATTGTCAATCATCCCCCAAAAATCTGATAATTTTTGTAAGCTTTTGCTTTGGCCCACCTCCAATCGAACGGGAACAGGTTGGTTTTTCAGGTTATCTGGAAGCATCTCTTCCGGTATGTAAGCTTGTCGAAGTAAAGTTGTTAAGGCGGCTGCTAGTAGTTGCTGCTCATCTTGAATTTCTTTCGCCCAGCTAGTTATCAGATAGTAATAATTCATCCGTACCGGATTCCGATGTAGAGTAACTGTTCCATCCCCATTGTCTGTTTGAGTCCACTGTTCAGAGCCTCTTAATTCAATGTTTTCTAAAATATCGTACATATAAATATTTAGTGTTGGCTTACTTAACCGGGATGACCATTCCTTCTTGGGAATTTCGAATTGAATATCAACATCGCCTTTCCGAACTGGCATTTCACTGAGAAGCAGCTTCCGTAAAGCTTCATTCAACTCATAGATCATAACCGGGGAACTCCTCTGCCTTGGTGTTAAGTCTCACTAAATCTTTTATATAAGTGTACAAAGACATTACTCCAGACGCAATTAGATTCAGACTGTTAATTCGTAACTGGGAATAATAAGCCATCGCATTTACTGTTTCCATCACGAGATCAATACTGGGTTCATCTCCCATAACCTCCAAAACATGGCGATAATAAATAACTTTCTGGCTCTCATTCATGCCAAACGCACCAATAGGTGTGGACCAATTAGCCATTAATATCAAACGTGCCAAATCCGAAATGGCTTCCTTTTTGAAATCAAACGGAAAGCGAATATAAAACTGCAGGAAATCCACTTTGGAATCATTAAATTCCTGTGATATTAGAGAAGCATCAGGATCTGTGTTCGCCAGCTCCAATAAATCACTCAGGTAAAAAATCGTTAGTGCTAAATCGGAATCCTTCTCCAAAACAACAACGAGTTGTTCTTTGGTGTTGTCTTCGTTTAAGGGAACTTCGTAAGACTCATACCCCTGTTGAAGCAAGCCTTCTTTTATGTCCTTAAGAATTATTTTCACGAATGTCCTTTCCCGTTTAGAGCTTTGATAATTTCGATTTTATTAATGCAGTGGCTGCGGCTTCATCCTCGTCAATCCAGGAGGTATAAGAGGTAGTATCTCCTAAATTAATTAGGTTGATTTTCAAAACATTCACGACAAATTCAGCCGCTTTCTTGCTTGTGTTGGCATCCGAACTCCTTAGCAAGCCGATCAGATTTGTAGCCTGAGTATTTAACTCAGAATCACTGGGCTTATTTTTCTTTTCTGCAATCATCTGTCCAATGCCACCAAGAATCCCTAAACCACTCATAGCTGCACCAGCAATTCCTAAGCCAAAACCACCTTCTTTTGACATTCCAGCCAAGCTACCAATACCACCAATCGTACCTAAGCCACTTCCAAGAAATGAAGTAACAGATTTAAAAATTCCGAACCCTTTTCCTGTCTTATTCTGATTCTTTGCGGTAAATTGAGCAATCGCGTTCATTTTAACTTCATCGCTCGTTAATGCCCCACTAGCGGGAGCTGCTTTGATGAATCCTTTGGCGGCACTACTTCTTTTCCTGGCGCTGTGCATCGAAGCGCTGCCTTTGCCCAATCCTAGTCCGGAACCTATCATCCCAAAGAAGCCACCAGCCACACCAAGGCCACTGGAAGCTTTGTCAGCACTATCTCCTGAAGGATCATTGGCTTTGATAACATTGCCTGAAAAACTCGAACCACTACTCGCCATACCAAAAACTGATTGTGAAATTCCCCATCTTCCGCGGGATTTTTCTTTTTCTCCGTATAGTTTTGACGCTTTGGAACTGTTTTTGTCCGACATTTTGCTGCCACGCCGTAGTTGAGAAATACTGCCCAACAATGATCCACTGGAAGCCAGGAAATTTCCCGCGTCTGCAGCCGCGCTGGTACCAGCTCCAGCCCTGTCCAATGTTTCATTATCCCCCGTACCCTTGGAAAGACTGGTAATTGACCCCGCCAACCCAACGCTACTAAGAACGGTATCTGTTGCGCCATGTCCTGTTACTTCCCCAATTTTATCCATGGCATTTTCTTTTTTGTCTCTTCTGAACTTCGCATTATTGATTGCTTTTTGTATCTCAGGAATTGTGGATTTCGAAAGAGCATCACCTCGTATTAGTGCCCCTAATCCATTCCAGTAGGAAGGGGACATTTGAGGATAAGCATCTTTTATTTTCTTCCAATCAGCTGCGGAAGAGATATCCCGTTCACCACCATCCAATGGCCATATCCCAGATACTGCTGCTGCCCCTAATTCACCTAATTGAGCATCATTTAATCCAAATTCCAGAAGATAACCTCTTCTTTCATTGCTTGTGATTTTTGTCCAATTTGATAAACTCAATTTAAGTTTAGAAGTAATGTTTGTGAAAATTCCATCATCCTTAATTGGATTTCTGTTTTTGTCAAGCGGCCAATTTCCCTGGAGAGCTAGTACCACCAAATCTCCAATGTAAGATTTAGTGCCATTAGATAATAGAAAACTTCTTTGGTCTTTGTCAGCTATGGAAAGCCATTTTGCTAATGAAATTTTCAAAGTTTCGGTGATTGTTTTGAATTTATTATCGTCCAGGATATCCTGGTCACTTTCACCTTTTGGCCAACTACTTTGAAGAACAAGTTTGACTAATTCTCCTATGTAAGTCATTGAACTATTATCGAGCAGGAATCCTCTTCTTTCTTTCGTAATAGATAGCCAATTTGTCAAGGATATTTTCAGGCTGTTAGTGATTTTAGTTAAATTACCATCATCAAAAATAAGTGCATCACTGCCATCTTTCGGCCATTTTCCTTGAATAACCATCCCAGCTAATTCAATAGCGTAAGATTTAATTCCATTATCAAGAAGACATTTTCTTTTGTTAAGATCCGTAATTCCCATCCAATTATTAATGGAAAGTTTAAAGGTTTTTGTCAGTAGACTTAATTTTTCATCGCTTAAAATTTCTTGATCATTTCCATCCTTTGGCCATTTGTTGGATAAAGCCAATGACACTAGTTCTGTAGCATATGGTTTAGTGCCGTTCTCCAAAAGGAATTTTCTTTGGGGTAAATTCGAAATATTAAGCCATTGATCAAGGGTAATATTCAAGGATTTTGTGATAATGTTGAATGAATTTGCATCCATGATATCCTGATCATTCCCGTCTTTTGGCCATTTACCCTGGAGAGCTAAATTCAATAATTGTTTTACGTATGGTTTTGTACCATTCTGTAACAGGAAACCTCTTTGTTTTATCTCGCTAATCGTTTGCCATTGATCCAAAGCAATATTCCATGTAACAGTGATTAATTTATATGAATTTTCATTAAGGATTTCCTGATCATTGCCATCTTTTGGCCATTTTGCTGCAAGTGCCAACTCTGCTAATTTAACCGCATACAGCTGTGCACTATTTTTCAACAGGAAGTCTCTCTGTTTTTTATCTGAAATGGTTTGCCACTTATCTAAAGAAATTTTCAGGGTGTCAGTGATAGTCTTAATGATATTCTCATCAAGAATGAACTGATCATTTCCATCTTTTGGCCAATTACCCTGAAGGGCCAAATCAAATAATGTTTTTGCAAAAGGTTTCGTTCCATTCCCTAAGAGGAACCCTCTTTGGGTTTTTTCCATAATCGAGACCCATTGATTCAAGGTTTTTCCAAGTACCTCAGTGATGGTTTTGTAGCTATTCTCATCAGAGATATCCTGATCGTTACCATCTTTCGGCCAATTCTTAGTTTTAGCAAGTGCGATTAGATCCTGGATAAATGTTTTATCTTTCAAATCTATTAACAATTTTTTGTAAGGTGCATCCAATGTTGCCCAATCAGCGAAAGATACTTTTAGAGTTTCTATAATGATTCTCAATTTTGTTATCCCAGTTATCTCTGCACCAGATTCATCTTTTGGCCATTGTGATGCTTTCAATGCTGTGACTAACATTTGTGCTATCGCTGGATCCGATTTAACTAAATCCATTATTATTTTCTGTTTCTCTTGGGGAATGTTGTCCCAATCAGCTTGATCCAACACACCTGCGCCTTGCACCAAGGCTAAATCCGCTGGGCTCAGACCTGGTTTGGGAGCTGGAGCTGGGGTTGAGGTTGTTTGGGATGGTGGAGTTGTGCCTTGCGGAGGAGTAGTGTTGGTTTGGGTCCCTCCCTTTGAGAATACACCACCGATTTTTGATTTTATTCCAGCCATTGTTAAACGTTGAACAGTATCAGGGGTGGTGGAAGTAACCCCTTGAGATTGTCGTTGCCCAGATTTAGCAAATCCTTCTGCCTCATGTTCAAATTTATCATTTGGATCCCCTAACTTCAATGGCCCATTCGATGCAGAACCGGAGGATTGTTGTACCACATGAGTCAACTCATGCATAAGAGTATCACGTCCTTCTTCTGAGTTGGGAGAGTAAGCTCCTTTTCGGAAGAAGATATCATTACCAATTGTGAAAGCTTTGGCTTGGATTTTCCGGCTGACAGTATCTGCCCGTTGATCAGCATGCAAACGAACATTTTCAAAACTTTTCCCAAATTTTGATTTCATCTGTTCAGAGACATCTGCCTGTAACGGTTGCCCGCCAGATTTTGCTCGTTGAATTTCATTGGTCACATATTTATTCAAAAACCCAGTCTGATCAACTACTGGATCTTCTGTTTTAGCAGGTTGAATTATTCTTCTTACTTCATTATTTCCATAGCGGTTTTGTAACGTTTGAATCACCTGTGGAGTGGATTCCATCGGAGATTTAACTGCATGGATCAATTGGTCCACTGATTCAAATTGATTCTGAATCAGCTGTGGTTTCGAAAACTCATGTTTTTGGATATCATGTTCCTGATTCTTTTCCTTACTTTTCAGGTGTTCATTTTGAGTTTTTGCCATTTCCACCTTCCTTTTGCGTCAATAACAGATCCTTATCCTGGACCAATCTACCCATTTTTTGCATTTCCCTGCGAATTGCGTGAAGCAAATGCTGATTCGAAACATACGAGTTCTCACTCGCGGCTAGAAATGATGCGCTGATTATGACATTTCTAATCGAGCCACCGGTTAGTTTAAAACGATCACCTAATTCATTCAAATCAATATCCTCAGCCAGTGGGACTTCAGCGGGGAATAATACTTTCCAGATCTTTTGTCTTTCCTTCTCATCTGGGAATGGAAAATCAACGATAAATTGAATTCGGCGGGTAAAAGCTTCATCCATGTTCGAACGGAGATTGGTCGCCAGGATGACTACTCCATCGTACGTCTCCATACGTTGGAGTAAATATCCTACTTCGATATTGGCATAGCGATCATGAGCGTCTTTTACCTCTGACCGTTTTCCAAAAATAGAATCAGCTTCATCAAAGAATAGAATTGCATTGCTGTTTTTTGCCTGGCTAAAAATCCTCTCTAAATTCTTTTCCGTTTCACCAATATATTTACTAACAACGGTAGAAAGATCAATTTTGTACAAATCCATTCTCAATTCAGCTGCGATAACTTGTGCTGCAAGAGTTTTGCCAGTTCCTGGTGGACCTGCAAATAAAGCCGACACACCTGCATAAGGCATTAATCTTTTCCCTACTCCCCATTCATCCAAAACCACTGATCGCCAACGAATAGTATTCGCTAATTCACGCAGAGATTGAATTCCATCTTCAGGGAGAACTATATCTTCCCATTTATATCTGGGTTGAATTTTTGTTGCCAACGTATTCAGATGATGGCTGGAATAAAACCTGGCTGCTTCATATAAATCATCAATTGTGGTGGGCATTCCTTTACTGATAGCAAGATCTTGTGCAGAAAAAGCAACATTCTGGATCTGACTGGCCGAAAGGTTAAACTGATTTGCGAAAATCTCTAATTCCTGGTCATCAATACGAGAATTGTCGCCAAGATATTCCTTCCAAATATTTAGTCGTTTCCCACCAGGAGGATTTACACAATTCAGCCAGAATACAGGCTTGTTGTTTTCTTTTTGATTTCGAAGGATTGGCCAATTCTTTTCCTGATGAACTAGAACTGTATCCTCAAAGTTTAAGAATTGTTGGAAGAAAGTATCGATTTCTTCATTGGTATTAAAAACAGCATCCAACCCGGTGATCATAGGAATTGCACCAGACAATTTCACATCCCTCATGAATATTCTGAATAAATCATTTTTTGATTGATCGTTGATCTGTAATTTATCCAGCTCTAGAACCAATAATGATTGTTCTTGTTTGGCAGCGATGTGATCAGAAATGTACTGCTTTTGTAATACATCATGACCATAAAGAATAATGATTGGTTTTTGTTTCAGAACAAAGTCCAATCCCTCAGGAAGATCGAAAATTTCTGAGGTTCTGTTATTCATTGTAGGTGCTATCAAAGTTAAGCCTTCAGCAAGATATTTATCCGGTTGAAATTCACCAATTAACCATGAAATAACCTCACCTGGAACGATGTAATTTTGCTTTAATATTGGCTTTTCGGCAGATTGAATATCTGAATAATTTCTGATCAGGTGGTTCTTGATCAAAGTCGATGATTTATTAAAATACTTCAGATAAGTAAGTTTTTCAAAATCCGGTTTTAACAACAAATCAAAGATTAAAGAAATACTCGCGTACTTAGTGGTGACATCATCATGTAGAAATCCAAAAATTTTCTCATAACGAGTATCCAACATAGGAGACAGGCAAACCAGAAAAGCATTAAATTCAAATTCGGATAAATTAAATAAATTTCTAAATTCTTCAAGTTTTAATTTCTTGTTTTCAACCGAAGCTTGTGTCTTAATTCGGTCGATTTCCTCCGCAACCTGTTTTCTCAAATGAGTAAATTGTTGAATTTCTTCTTCTGGTAATGAACTGATCGACCCCCAATTTCCACCGATTGGTTGTTCGAGTACTTTCTGAATTGTTCCTTCTGAAATAAATAAACCCCTGAAATTTTCCGAGAAATTCAGACCGGCCAATTCCCAGCGCCGTATAGCTTCTCGAATATGCAAATCAATTTTTAGTAAATATAAATGCAAATACTGAAAATTTATATGCATTAAATTTTCAATATTGTCATCACTTTTCCAATATGTGTCTTCCACGTGTGATCCTTCGATGGAATTTAAATTGTGTTAATGACTATTATGATTAATTATAGATATCAATTAGAAATAGTAATAAGAAAAAACTAATAAATACTTAGAAAAAAATCTAAAATATGACATCTATCATAGCCACATTATTAGTTTAGTAATTTTTTCCTCAAATTGCAAACTTTTGTGACAGCAGACTCTTGTTTATTTATTAGAAAATTTTAATATTTCCTCCAAAAACCCCAAACGAATTTTTCACAAAAAAACTAGCTACTTGGCTAATGAATGTTTTTATAGGATGGTTTATTATTGAATTAAATATTGAACTATGTTATCAATTTTATGAAAATGAAAGCAAATTCTTATTCCCCAACAAATACATTTGAACTAGAGGAACACTTCAGGAAAAGAAGACGAGTTCTCATTCAAATTATTGCGATTCTCAGCCTAATTGTAGGTTGGAGCATACCTCTTTTAATCATTATTGGAATGATTCACAACAGTTTATGGGTACTATTCTTAGGAACTGGATTGATTGAGGTTGGTTTTATTCTCCAATTATTGATATCTTCTGGCGAGATCTAACCTTACCATATTCCAGGAATCAATCGATATTTCACCTTCTTAATATATACCTCATACCCATCCAGCTCTTTGAGGAGTTTCTTTTCTTCATTTAATAATCTTATTGCAAGCATGAAAGGAAATACGATGGCTGGGATAATTGCCCAATAGGAACCTAATGCAACCGGGGTGAAAAGAAAAATTATTGTCATCGCCATATACATCGGATGTCGAACTACTGCATAAACACCATGGGATATTACCTTTTGTCCTTCTTCAACCTCAACTGTGCGGGATGCAAATTCATTGGTTTTTACCGTCAGGATGAAGACAATATAACCTGCAAAAACTAAAACATCTGCGAAGATGGAAAACCAAACAGGAACAAAAGACCACCCAAAGCGTTTATCAAACCCTGGAACGAGAAAAATTGCAAGAATCAAAAATGACGACAGAACAATTATCCACTTTTGCTGATTCTCTCTTTCTTTCAGGTTCATCCTTCTTTCCAAAACAGTTTGCTGATTTTTTAACAAATAAAATGCGTAGATTATCATCGGAACAAATAACACTGCCATGTAAAGCCAGGCTTGCCAGAATTGAGTACTACCAGCTGTAAGAAAGAAAATCAAACCAACAATGGAGATCCCCATCAACAATCGAATACTTACCATAACAAACAAACGAGTTTGGGTAGTTTTTTTATTCATATTAACCTCTTTGTGCAACTTCTCTCTGGTTTTATTTTACCGAGAAATTATCGGCAGGTAAGAGACAAAAACCTTTTCAAATGAGAGTTCATAAATTGCTTCTGTTCCAAAAAGAGCATCATAAAGAGGTTCAATTTTTACAAAATATCTTCCTGGGTTTTCAACTTCAAAAATCAATCTCAAGTCCTGACCTGCTCCCACAGCTTGGGAGCTACTGATAATCGAACCTTCATTCTCTAAAAATACGGTTGCTTTTACCGCACTTCCGCCAGTGACTGACCTGACGTATACCTGATAATTCCCAGGTTCGGTAACTTCTCTCGTGAACCAATCCGGATTTTTGGATGTACATAAATTTCTCTGAGGAAGATCATCAGGGGAAATTCCATACGCCTGAGCTATGGAATCATCCGGCTCAAACCCATCTGGGTCACAGCCTGTCGGCATGGAAGCAGTTGTTTCAGAAATATCACCTGCTGGCCAGGCTTCCAACTGATTATTATTATCGATGGCACGTAATCTGAATTCGTAGGTTTCCCCGGCTTGACCCACAAACCAAGCCGAGCGTTGATTTCCTGAAATTGTAATTTGGTTGTTAACTGACCAATTTCCGGACATCGTTTTCCATTGGAGTTCAAAAGCAGAGATTCCTGCTCCACCTGAATTAGCCTGCCAGGTTAATTTAATTGCAGTTGAATCAAAACTTTCCGCAGGATTCAAAGAACTTGTAGGTGGAGGGCAAGCATGGTCCACAATAATTTTTCTGGGGGATAAATTGGAAGCGACATTTCCTTCATGATCCCAAACCCGCAAGGCAACTTCCAATTCCCCATTCAAAGGTGCAACAGTGCATAAGTTGACATCCCAGTCATAATTTCCACCAGATCCATTGGTAACTTGTGGACCAATCCCAACCCATTGATTATTGATTTTCGCGACTAATTGGACCGCTTTAACCCGAACATCATCATCAGCATTCGCCGTGACATCTATGTTTGGGTTGTTTCCAGTTGCGACAATGTCACCAGCTGCAGGTCGGGATAAGCTGCCGGTGGGAGGATATGCCCCTATATTTCCTGACACGAACCAATCGTTTGCTGGGTTTCTCGGATCAGATTTATTTCCCAAACATTGGGTTGCGTTATCAAAAATCTCAAATTTAGATACCTCGTAACAGGTACGAGGGATCCCCCCATTAATTAGTACATCTGCAAAGCGAACATCGATCGACCTGCCCCAATAATACCCACTTGCTTCCCACAACGAATCCACAACCATAAAATGAACGTGGTTCGAGGTGCTATAACCTGTATCATCTGTATCGCCAAGATACTCACCTCTTTTTACAGTTCTACCTTTGGTTAATTTATCAGGAATGGTGCCTTGAGCAAGATGAAGATAGATTTGATAAGTTGACCCATTTGTATCTATCAAAACAATATAATTCGTACAAGATGAATTTCCATTCGTACAACTATCTTTTGATGCTTCCACAGTTCCTTCTTTGGATGCCACCAGTGGAAAATGATCTGTGTTTGTAAAATCATAGGCATATCTACACACACTTTCATCACAGGATGGGTACCCTAACTCAGGGATATTTTGAAAATGACTAATAGAACCTTCCAACCATTGCTTGGTACCTGCCACATAAGGGAGGTAGTACCCTGTTAGTGCCAAAGGTTGATTTAATTCATCCAATTTAACATCTTTGGGAACTGATTTCATTTCTGCAGGGAGTAAATTCTCGGGAATTTGCGAATACACAAAGTCCCAATCCGAATCACCCATTAAGACAACTTCCCATTCCCCTTTCACCAGTCTTCCGATTGCCAAACCAGGTTCTGAAGCCAATTTTCGCCCATATTCATCCCGTAAAGCCAACCAAATGACAGCTAAATCACCATCCTCATTTAAATAAACAGAATCAATCTCGGGAGTAAACACATCTATTGATATCGTTGATTTGGTAGTTGAAATTTGAATCTTCTGGTCAAAAGCAACAGTCAATTCATTGACGATTTTTTCAGACACCGGCTCAGTATCAGGAGGTTCAGTGGCAGCAATCAGAAAAATTGCTGCTACAGAAAATATAATAAAGAGAAAGAATTTAATGGTTCGCATAAGTGATGAGCTAACCTCGTTTTGTACAACAAAATTAATCCAATTTATAGGACAGAAATTTGACGTTTCAAGTACAAACTTTGTTCCTAAATTTTGATTAATTGACCTAATTTATATCAAATTAGTAAAGAATCAAAATATTTCCTCATTTTATTGCAATTACTATGCCAAAAGAGGTTTTTCTGTCTATCCCCCAGGAGAGTATTTAATTTTTATTTTTTGTATTGATCATCAAGATGGACTTCGCCACTGGTGAAAATATCAGCATTGGGATTAAAGTTGGGAAAATCCCGATAATTCCAATCTCCATCATAATTTGGGCATGAAAAGGTCACAGGATGCGGCAAACTACCATCCCAACATGTATTTGGTAAAGCCTTATAGAGACGTAGTTCCTTCTCCCAAAGCAGCTTTCCGTCAACAGTTTCCAATTTACCAAGAAAATTTATCTCCCAATATGGGGGGTCGAGAACAATGTTATGGTTTATGAAGGTATATCCTTTGGAGGGATTTTCTGAATTTTGAACAATTTTTCCAGAATACCAGGGGGTAGAGCCGTTTAAATCATAGAGGTTAAATGTCACCTCTTCATTTAAAGATTGATTAAATTCTACTTCCACTATAACAGCGCTTGCTGGCACCCGAACATTCATTTCATTTTCTTCAATGAATCCATCGTATGTGGTGGAATAGTTATCCTTTGAAATGCCTGTCTCGGAAATCATAACGAAGACATCATTTGGGACTGACCAAATTGAAAGATTCTCGTCAACCAAAGCTAACTCAGGTAACGGTGTTGAAGAATGGGTAAAAGTTGGTTCTACTGTGGCGGTTGGGCTAGGCTGCGATGTTGCTGTAAATGTTGGTGTTAAGGTAGGAATAATTACTTCCGTGGCAGTCATTGTGCTTTCAATTTCAGCGATTGGGGCTGTCGAAGGCTGACAGGAACTGAATATTAATAGGGATAAAAAAGAAAAAAAGAAGATGACCTTTGAATAATTAATAGAAAATTTCATGCTGATTCCTGAAAATAGATATGAATTTAATTCGGACTAATTTTACCACTGGAATACTAATTTCTTACTCCTTTTATCATCAAATACACCTCCTAAGGATAGGAATAACTTAGCCCTCTGACCGGTGGTAATTAATGGATAAAAGATATGATTTAAGGAGAAAAATTTTACATCCATATTTGATTCGTTGCAGTAAACTTACTTGATTTTTATGAAACATCTAAAGACTTCTTTACTGAATATTAATCTTCGTTGGTTCCTTTTTGGAATGATTCTGGCAAATATTGCCGGACAAATGGCTTATAGTATGTTATCTCTGTATCTCATTGATTTGGGAGCCAGTGTTGGCCAGGTTGGCCTGGTCTACACATTGGCATCCCTGGTCCCGATCGCTTTACAAATTTTCGGTGGTTGGTTCTCGGATACGGTCGGTCGATTGAGAGCAATTGCTTTTGGAAGTGGAATTGCAGTATTTGGTTATGTATTGTTTTTCATCGCCCCATCCTGGGAATGGGTCCTGATTGGATTGTGTGTTGAATTCGTATCAAATTCATTTGTCGGACCAAGCTTCAACGCTTATATCACAGAACAATCCAAGGAAGAGACCAGGGGTCGTGTTTTTGGAATTACCAATGGGATCTACATGGTTGTCACAGTAATTGGACCAGCCTTAGCTGGGATCATTGCATATCGAATGAATTTCCGTTATATGATGACCATTGCGTTCATCTTTTATTTGCTTGCAACCATTGTGCGGATCTGGATGGCATTATCTGAGAGGTTTAAGCCAACGAAAACACCACAGAAACCAACCTGGAATGGTTTGACAACTCAATTTAAATCTATTGCTGCACTTCTGGTTTCAGGTGGAATACTCACCTGGATATGGATAAGTGATGCAATCACAGATTCCTCCTATATGTTAACCGGGGAATTGTTCCCAATTTATCTGTCTGATATTGGACTATTAAGTGTTGAACAAATAGGTCTTCTTGGATCTGCCTGGGGTATCGCTAGTATTGTAGGATCTTTTCTTAGTGGATGGCTGGTTGATAAAAAATCCGAAAAGTTGATTCTTACGGCAGGATTCATATTGTTGACAGGTGGAATGGTTGCCATGGTAATGGCGGACTCAATTTTAGCCTTCTTAGGGTCGAGAGTCTTACATGGCTTAGGAATAGGCATAATAATACCTGCTTACGACTCACTCATTTCCAAGGTGGTTCCGGAAGATAAACTTGGACTCGCGTTTGGTTTCTTTGGCACCTCTTTGGGCATCCTCTCCTTACCCATGCCCTGGATTGGAGCTCAGCTATGGGAAAGAATTTCGTCTCAGACGCCATTCTGGGTCACGGCAATCCTATGCGCCTTAGCGATTCCGGTCGCTTGGTTGAAATTTGTTTTACCGAAGAAAAAGGAACAACTTGACACAGCGATTGAACCAGATGCGATGACAACTACTATTGATATTTAAAAAAACAACCCCGTTCACCGGGGTTGTTTTCATCTAAATCAAAAACTGGATTTTATTGAACTTCTTCAACCAAATCATTAGCTGTTTCTGTTAAGGTTGCCAAAATTGCTTCAACCTGTGCCTGATCGGTTGCATTCCATAGTTCAGCAGATGCATCGTCGATTGCACGACGTACTGATGACCATGCGGGGAATGTTTGTGGTTCAGAGGGACCAATAGCAGCCAATTGCACACCAGAAGCCCATACTGGATTCTCTTCTCCATAATCTGCTAACAAAGCTTCGGTTGAAGACTGGGTACCATAGTAACCACTAATCTGAACCCAACGAGCTTGAATCTCAGGTGAAGTTAACCACTTCACAAACAGCCAGGAAGCCATTTCTTGATCAGCTGTGCTTGGTACAACACCTAACATTTGTTGGAAAGCATTGACAGCTAAGGTGCCATCTGGGCCAGCAGCTGCTAACCAACCCCAAACATCAGTTGTGTTACCAGCATCTTCAAATGCTGCGGCATAGTATGGTGCACCAGCCGTTGAACTCATGGTGATAATTGCTTTGCGTAATGCCTGTTCTGGATTTGGATAACTTTCGGTCTGCCATGCGCAGCCTTCATTCTTCAGATCCAAAATGAACATGGAAGTATCAATTGCTTCCTGAGTGTTGAAATCATAAGCAGTTCCGTCTTCATTAAGTTCGTTACCACCAAAAGCATATAGGAAGTGTAACCAGTTGGTTGCACTTGGATAGTAAACGATACCACCGGTTCCAGCGAAATCTCCACCTTTGGTGGCATTATCTTCAGCTGCTGCACAAACAAGTGCTTTGAGTTCTTCTGTATTGGCTGGTGGATTTGCGAAACCAAGTTCTTCACCCCAGGTGAAGTTGTAAACCAACACATTGGCTGATTGGGTCATTGGATAAGCTACCCATGCACCATCGGGGGTTGAACCAGCAGCTTTTAAGTGAGGATAAAGGTCTGCCAATTGATCAGCAGTCAATCCATATTCAGCATCATTGATATAAGGGTTTAAATCAACGATAGAATCAACGGAATACCAGTCCGCAAGGGAATTGGTATAAGCCATCACTACATCCGGTAAATCACCAGATTGAATACCAGCATTGAATTTGTCTTCAACATCACCGTAATTTCCTTGGTTCAAAGCTTCTACAGTAATACCATATTCGTTGGTGGCATTAAATTCATCAACCAATGTTTGCAAACCCTCGCCTGGTGCGTCTGAATAGACATGCCAGAATTGGACAACGGTGCCAGCTAAAGGTTGTTCATCCATAGGTTCTTCTACCGGTTCCTCAACTGGTTCTTCTACTGGTTCTTCCACAGGTTCGGCGGGTTCTTCTACTGGTTCTTCCACTGGTTCTACAGGGGCAGCAGGTGCTTCGGTTGGAGTTGGTGTACAAGCAGCCAAAACCAAGGAAAACACCATCAAAATTGACAATAATAAACTTATTTTTTTCATCTTTTTCATCTCCTCAATATTTGATTCTGATTTTTACGATTCGCAAATAAAATCTTTATCGGTTCACCTCCATTAGATTCTATAAACTTATCCTTTCAGTCCTGATCGTGCAATGCTTTCAGTAAATTGTCTCTGCGTGAAAAAATAAATGATCAGGATTGGAATAATGGTGATAAAAGCACCAGCCATAGTCAAGTGAATTTCTTGACCAGCTTCATTGACAAAATTCATCAGACCTACAGAAATAGGTCTCCAATCTGGTGTATTGGTAACCAGCATCGGCCAAGCTAATGAGTTCCATGTCCCAATAAATGAGAGTACCAGGATAACCATTAATGGTGCTTTGGATAATGGCATTACAACCTGAACCAGGAAACGAAGATGCCCTGCTCCATCCATTTGGGCTGCATCAAATAATTCATCCGGTACCTGTGCAAAAAATTGCCTCAATAAAAATATGGAGAAGATTGATCCCATAAAGGGAATGGTTAAAGCAGGCCAGTTATTAATCCATGGGATAGGTCCAATACGGCCTAACCAGGTAACGGTAAGAAAATTCGGGATAATGAATACCATGGCTGGTATCATCATGGTACTCAATAGAATAGTGAAAATCAAGTTACGACCCGGAAAATTCATTTTAGCAAATGCGTAAGCAGCTAAGATACTAAAGGTGAGTTCGCCAGCGAGTGTTATCAAGGTAATGAGAATACTGTTGATAAAGTACTCGGAGAATTGAGCTCGCTTCCAGGCTTCTACGTAGTTCTCAAAATGCAAGGAAGATGGGAAAAACGCAGTACCTAACGCTTCTCCTAAACTCTTAAATGAGGTTGAAATCATCCAGATAAACGGGATAAGCGATAGAAAAGCACCAAGAAAGAGAATTGTATATGTCAGAATCTTTCTCTGTGTTGATATCGAGAATCGGCTAATTTTCTTTGTCTTTTTATCCATAAAACACTCGTGAACCTTGTATTTTATTGTTAATAAGCGTTAAGGCCAAAATAATTGCAAAAAGAACAAATGCCATGGCAGAAGCGTATCCATAACGCAACTTCTCAAAAAACTCAATAAATATGGCCACACTGAATGTATCAGTCGTACCTAAAGCAATGCTTTCACGGAAAATCCAGATTGTGTTAAACGCTTTGAAAGTTCCAATGATTGAAATTAATGATAGGAAATATGTGGTAGGAGATAATAAGGGGAAGGTAATATGTCTGAAAACATCCCATTTACTGGCCCCATCCACTTCGGCTGCATCAATTAATTCGGTTGGTATATTTCCTAAACCTGCCAGATAAATAACCGTGTCATACCCCACAAATGTCCAAATGGAGTGAACGATAATCACCATCAGCGCTAAGCTTGGGCCAGCTGCCCACAAAGGAACATTTATTCCAAGATTCTCACCTAACAAAGTAAAGATACCTTTTGCCTCAAATAACCATTGTAAAGGTTCCATCCCTAAACCTTGCAGGAACATATTTACAGGAGCAGAATGACGGTTTGAAAACATCTGTTTAAAGACAGCGGCACTAGCGATTGCTGGGGTTACATAAGGGATGAAATAAATGATTCTGAAGGCGTTTGTCCCTACCAATTTTTGGAATAGCAAAATGGATAAAAACAAAGAAATGGCTAATTGAAATGGAACGGTACCAACTGCAAAGAATAGAGTAACCTTAAGACCTTTCCATAAATCTTTGTCCCCGGAAGCAACAATCGTTGGTATCTCGCCTATCAGTAGCCAACCACCAACCAGCAAAGCCATTGTGGCAAGAATGTGTAACCAAAAACTAAGTTGGTTCTTTGCTTGTTCCGATCTTTTCCAAATTAACCAACCAAGGATCAACAATAAGATTCCACTGCTAATCGTGATAAATTGTGGCCATATACCCGGATCGACATCCTTAAGAAATGCAACTTCGTATGCAAGTGCAATTTGTTGTTGAGTATAGTAAAGTAGACCAACACCGATACCCAACGCGACAAAAATAAGACTGAAATAAGCCTGGTATTCGAAATTTCTTGGATTTCTCCAAAAATACATCACCAAAGCACTAGCGATCAAACCAATTAGCAAAATAATAAGAAACAATCGCCAGGCAGGCAATACAGTCTCGGCCTTTAAAGATTCTCCTAATAAACGTAAGAAAACGGCTTGTGTCCTTTCCAAGCCTCGAAGTTTATCTGCTATTCCAAGAACCTCTGGTAAAGCGTTATATACCCAATTTAGAAAAGAAAAAGCAATACCGGCGTTTACTATACCAGGCAGGATACAAAGCCAAGGTTTTTCCTGGTGATCCTCTGCAGATTGCCTTATCTTTTTGATTAGGAAATAAATACTTAATAACGCACCTAACCCTAAGAAGAAAACGACTACATACGCCAAATTTCCAACCGCATCTGTGTAGTTTTCCAATCCAATGATATCTCCACGTTTGATTCTCCATTTATGTAAACTAACATATAATGCGAAACCCACTGGAAAAATACCAAACATAAAAATTAGAATTACAGCTGGGGCGATGAATGTGTAAGCTGTAAGGTACTCTCTTAACTTTCTTCCTCTGCGACCTTTGAACATATTTTGAAGGAAATTCTGATTTTTCATCTTGATTCCCTATGAGAACATTTAAAAAGGATTAATTAGTAAGTCACTGAAAATTTTTGCAAATATAATTATACAAGACAATTATGGATTCAATCTTCAATAATCGAAACCTTATTCCCCAAATCTCGAGATATTTGTCATTAGATTTCTGGAAAAATTGATATGCTTTCAATTCAAACCATAAAAAGGATTTCATATGATTAATTATTTAAACACAGAAAGTCTGGAAAAAATTCGAAAGAACCGCCTACCAGAGTTGGATCTCCCACAAGAGTATGTATTACCATTTTATTCGGGGCGATCCATTTTGAATATTCCAGCTTCGATTTGTAAGGCGTTCAATTTACCTGCTTACCATACTGAGACACTCGAAAAGGATGTTTTCCCAATGGTTGATGAAAATATCCAAAGAATTATCATCATCCTTATGGATGGATTGGCATTGAATCGTTTTTCCAATTGGTTGGAAAATGGGAGAATCCCTGTCTGGAACCAATTGCTCAAATCCGGAACAATAGCGCCAATTACATCCATTTCGCCTAGTACCACATCAGCAGCCATGACCACCCTTTGGACCGGTTCTTCCGCTGCAGAACATGGGGTAATGGGATATGAAGTCTGGCTCAAACAATATGGTATTGTCTCTAATATGATCTCACAATCTCCGATGAGTTTTAAATCTGGCCATTCTAACTTATCCCAGGCAGGTTTTGACGCGGAAACTGTTCTGACAGTGCCGAAATTGGGTGATTATCTGACCAGAAATGGGGTTTCAACTTACTCCTTCCAACACTACTCCATTGCTAATTCTGGGTTATCGCGTACTTTCATGAATGATATCAATATCTATCCATATTCCAACGAAGCCGAATGTTGGGTAAATTTGCGAGAATTAATTGAATCTAAACTTCACGAAAAATTGTATCTCTGGACGTATTGGAGTGCCTTGGATCACCTGGGTCATCTATACGGACCTGACGATGAACGGGTCGAAGTTTATTTCGAAAATTTCAGCAGAAACCTAGAAGACAATTTACTAAATCGATTAACCAAAGAACAGCGGAATGGGACTTTATTGATTTTCACTTCTGATCATGGACAGGTAACCACACAAAAAGACCCAATCTATAGTTTGTCAAACCACCCAGAATTCATCAATTGTTTACACATCAAACCCACCGGGGAAAGCCGCTTTACATACCTGCATGTAAAACCTGGTTACGAAAGCACATTACGTGAGTACATTGAAAAGACCTGGCCTAATAAGTACGTTGTTCTGGAATCAGCAAAAATTCTAAACTCCGGTTTATTAGGCAACGGGACACCTCATCCGGATATTCACAATCGCATTGGTGACCTTATTATGCTCGCAAAGGATAATAATTATCTTTGGTGGTCTGATGAGAAAAACCCATTAATCGGACGACATGGCGGTTTAACTGAGATGGATATGGTTGTCCCATTCGTTTCTGTCTTACTGTAAAGAAGGATTATGAGATATAAAATGAAAAGATTTTTCTATTGGATTTTTGTGCTAGTTTTTCTAACCAGTTGTGTTAAGCAACCTGCTCCTACATCCACCCCATCCATGGAACCGCAACCTACCACCGGTCATTTGGTGATCAGTGAAATTATGGCCGGAGAATCCGGGAACAATAACCTGGATTTTATCGAGCTTTATAACCCATCACCGGAGTTAGTGGATCTGCAAGGTTATTCTCTTTGGTACCAATTGAAAAAGGATCAGGAGGATGTCCTGGTTTACACCTGGGAAACTTCCGCTTATATCCCACCCTTTGGGCATTACTTGTTATTACGAACCAATCAAACATTGGGAATTGATGTAGATGCTTACTTCGATACCTCCCTTGTACCACAAAGAGGGAGTCTTGCATTACGTTCGAAAGTAGAAGGTATCGTGGATATGGTTGCCTGGGGTGATGCGGATGCAGCTTTTGTTGAAACAGCAAACGCACCAGCAATCGTTAACGGACGGTCAATAGAACGATTGCCTGGAGGTAAAGCTGGAAATGGGGAAGATACCAATAATAATGTCAAAGATTTTATTATAAATAAGCAACCTATTGCACAATCAACAACCAGTGTCACTACACCTTTGTTAGAAAAAGAAATCGAACTGTCCATAAATGTACAAGACACTTCTGAGCCTGGGGAAACACTTGTATACGATCTGTTTATTTCGAACTTAACAAACCAAACCTTGGAAGATGTAACTCTTCATTTCCCGATCGTTAAGGATTTATCCCTACAGGATAGCTCGATAGGTTTTGATCAGAAAAACAATCAAATCGAATTTGATTTGGGTGATCTTGCCCCAAAAGATAATATCAATATTGTTCTTTCATTTGAAGTAGCCTGGAAGTACACAACCATCACAGTGCCTGGTATTTATGTCGATGCAACGAATATGTCTTACCCGATATTGAGTGGACCAAAACGTACTCTCATTCAAGGCGGCTCAGTTCCTATCGGAATCGCACGAACATTATTAAATGATGAAGGAGTAATCATTGAAGGAACAGCAACCATGTATACCGGTGGATACTACGCCGGTTCTTCTGGGGTAAAGTTCTATTTAGAAGATAATACTGGTGGAATTCAGGTATATGTACCCGGAGGTAGTGGAGAAGTTGATGTGCCATTGGGAGCAAAAGTACGTGTCGTTGGGATACCTCAACCTTACCGGGGAGCAATCGAGATCGTACCTTCTCCTGAAGATGTCAATGTAGTCCAACAACCTGTTGACCCCTTTGCCTGGGAACCACGTTTGCTATCCATCGAAGACATTCTCAATGATTCTGAAGCCGTTGCTGGAACGCTGGTTACCATTAATGGAGAAGTTCAGCGGGTTGAGGAGTTTTCTTACAGTTATGAAATGGATCTCGTTCAAGACGGGAAAGTGCTTGGGATTTATGTAGATAAGTTAACAGAAATCAATGTTGAAGCAATTGAAATAGGACAATACTTTGAGATAACCGGAGTCCTTGAATTTGTGGATGATACCATTCAAATAAATCCACGTGTACAATCTGACCTGGTTATGGTGCAACCACCAACCGTCACCCTGGAGGCTGATTTACCCATCAATTACAACGCAACGGAAGAGTTTGAGATTCAGTTGGTGGTTAATAATCATTACTCGGAGAATATTACTGATCTCAATATCACACTGGACGTTCCCGAAGGCTTTACGATCAATCAGATATCCGATGAAGGTCGTGAAGAAAACGGGAAGATCACCTGGAGTTTGAATAATTTACCAGGCGAAGGCAACGAACAAACCTTTAGTGTCTTTGGAGTAATTTCAGAGTCACTTGATTATCTATTTCTCGAGAATTACAACTTAAGTTATGCTTCCCAGGAAGAAACCATTATTGGGAATCCTTCTTATAGTTTTCCGGGAGATTTTGTTCCAGTGTGGGCTATTCAAGGAAGAACTGCACGGTCGCCTTATTTACTAAAGCAAGTAAAAACCAGTGGAGTTGTGACAGGAATTTTCCCTGAATTGGGTGGATTCTTCATTCAAGGAGATCCAGATCAGGACGAGCTTACATCCCATGGTTTGTTTGTATACACAGAAATGGTAGATCCTTCAATCTCAATAGGAGATTTAATTTCTGTTGAAGGCATCATTCATGAACCTCAAAGTGAAACCCAACTCATCCTGGAAGATTGGCAGATACATGAAAGCAACCACCGATTGCCAAATCCTATTACGCTCGACCCACCAATCGATGAAATTGAAAGTAATAACTATTTTGAAACAATGGAAGGAATGATCGTTCAGATTGACGGACCTGCTCGTGCAGTTTCTCCCACGAATAAATACGGAGAAACAGCCCTGGTTCTTCCATCTTATATGGGCACACACCTGTTACAAGGGAAACAGAATGGAATGGCAATCCGAATCGATGATGGATCTTCTGTAACCCACTTTGATCAATCGACCATGCCCTATGCCGCTTCCACCGGGGATCTTTTTTATGACATTCACGGACCATTATCCTTTTCCTACGGATATTTCAAGATTCAACCTTTAATTAACCCGGTAATCGAAACACAACCTCTCATTGCGGATGCTTTACCTACCACAGGAACGGATGAATTCCGTGTGATGACCTGGAATGTTGAAAATTTCTTCGATTTTCTCGAACCACATCCCAGCAGTCCTTCGTTGCCAACCGTGGCAGAATATCGAGCCTGGGTGGAGAAGATTGCCAATGCTATTCTTCTTGCAGATTACCCAGCGGTGATTGGTTTTCAGGAAGTGGAACATGTTGGCGCATTGGAAGATATAGCTGAACATCAACTTTTACAACAATTTAATTATCAAGCGGTTCTCCTGGAAGGGACAGACAGCCGCGGGATTGACGTCGGTTACTTAGTTCGAGGTGATGTGCAGGTCTTGGATGTACAACAATTCCCTGCACCGGAAGAATTGACCCCCAGACCCCCATTACTGGTAAAGGTTCAAATTGATCTTGGGGGGAATACACGTATTGTTTATTTATTGAACAATCATTTTCTTGCGATGAGTGGAGGAGAGCAAGCGACTGAACCACGGCGGGTTGCCCAGGCAGCTTGGAATGGTAAATTGGTTCAACAAATTCTGGCGGATGATCCAGACGCTTTTGTCATTGTGATGGGTGATCTTAATTCTTACTACGATTCTCCTCCGATTGATGCTCTTCGCCAGGCAGGCATGGTGCATACCTTTGATCAACTAACCCCTGAAGAAAGATATACCTATATTTATCAGGGAGTTGCCCAAGTGCTGGATCACATTTTAGTCCATCAAAATTACGAAGAAAACATCAGCCGTGTGGATATCCTACATGTCAATGCAGATTATCCATTACAACCACCCGCAGATACGTCGGTGTTCCATAAATCGGATCACGACCCAGTTGTAATTACTTTTAAATAAACAGAACTATCTAACTACAAGAGCCCGATCAGTTTACAATCGGGCTCTTATTTTTCCCAATCCATAAGTTAATTTTTAGCTAATAGCGATTGCATTTGTTTGGTAATGAATCCTGTCGCCCCTTTGGAACTGATTCGATAGAACAGATCCATCAATTTCGAATCATTACCAACAAAAACATCATATTTGTCTTTCTCCATACCTTTTACTATAATCTCAGCAGCATCTTTGGGATCTAATGGTTTGATCGAACTTTTATTACTGTCATTTGCCTGTTGCATGGCACGTTGATCGATACCAGAATTAGCAGCAATGTTTGTTCCAATGGCACCAGGAAATACAACTGTCACTGCAACATTCGTATCCATAAGCTCAGCATGTAACCCTTCTGTCAATAATTTCACAGCAGCTTTGGAAGCACCGTAAATAGTCTGCCCAGGTACTGGAAGGAAGCCACCCATACTGGAAATGTTAACAATATGTGCCACTGGCCTGGTTAGAAAATGAGGTAAAAATGCCTTTGTCATCGTTAAAGTACCACAGAAATTTACATCAAAAACTCGTTGAATAACTTCATAACTAAGATCATTTATCTTGTCAAAAGGTTGAATGATGCCAGCATTGTTGATCAGTCCATCCACAACCCCATGCTTTGCGATGATCTCATCTTTTGCCTTCAGAACTTCTTCCCTAACCGCAATATTTACAACATGCATAGAAAATTTATCTTTTTTCTCACCAACCAACTCAGCGGTTTCCACTAATGCGGATTCCTTAATATCCACACCTGCCACCGTAGCACCTTTTGCTATTAAATTAAGGGTGATTTCCCGCCCCATTCCATTTCCAGCGCCAGTTACTACAATCACTTTATTTTGTACTTTCATCAATTCCCTCCCAGGACTAATAATTGATTAATTATAGAAAATGATCACAGCTTATACAAGAATTTATCCAATCTGAGAGAAAGATGGAACCATTTTTGAGATAACTTTATCTTGAAGAGAGTGGGCAACCCATTCAAAACGTACATAATGTAATTTAAAATATTAAGCCAATATGATTAATTGGCAGTACGAATTTTCCTACCCAATGATAGGAATTCTTTTACTGTCCATCAATTACTTTATTTACACCCTTAACGAGCCGCGAAATCCTCTTACACCATAATATGAATCAGCACCATTATGGTAAATAAACACTCTTCCGAAGCGACGATCTCCAAAAATTGATCCACCGTGTTTTCTGACATCTAAAGGTGTTTTCAACCAACTCGAAGTTTTGGTATCAAATTCTCCAAGTTCCTGTAAGTAGAAATATTCTTCTTCTGTAAGAAGGTCTATTCCCATCTTTTCTGCCATATTTACAGCACTATCCTCAGGGGGATATTTTTTTCTGGCTTCTAACGCTTCATGGTCATAACAAACATTTCTGCGATCTTTGGGAGTCTCCTCAGAACAATCAAAGAAAATGAATTCACCATTGATGTCATCAAAACCAACCACATCAGGCTCTCCCCCAGTTTTTTCCATCTCCTGCAGTGACCACATCTTTTCTGGGTTGGCCACCAGTTTCTTTGAAACGTTTTCCCAATCCAGGTTTGCATGTCTCTTCATATTCTTCTCAAATCGACGTTTCAAAATTAGGATTAGTGCATCCTGCACTTCTGTTTTCAACTGTTTTATGATTTTCATATTACTCATACTTCTATCCTAAAAATTTTATGAACAAATATCAATATTCCGTACAATTCCAGATCAAATAAAAGCCCCGATTCCAAACAACAAAACAAAAATAAAAATCATTACCCCTAAAAAAATTGAATAATTTTTAGGTTCTATTTGCCCGCCACGATCCATTTTCCTAATCAGAGGGAATAGACGCCAATAGAATGTAAGGGTGGCGATTCCTAAAGCGATTAGACTTAATTGTTGTATTTTTAGATCTCCAAAAAATACAATTACCCCCAACAAAAGTAGAAAAATCAATTTTGTGCCAGCCACCCAGTTCACCAGGTACTTAATGAAATCATGGATATCAGGGTACTGTTTTGATGTTTCCCAGGCAGAAAATACTCCCACCGCATTTGCCATTTTGGATCCTGGTTTGAAAAATAAAGCCAGAACATTGGAGGTCTCAAGAATGATAAAACCAAGAATTACAATTTTTACAAACATATTGCAACCTCCCAGTGGTAGTTTTCTCTACATAAACTATGGATCAATCCAAAAAAGCCCAAAATTCAAGCTTTTTTGTTCTTAGCTGCTTTTAGGATTTTTTGTGTTGCATACCAACCTGTCAACATGGCAATGGGTACCCCTGCAGGGGAATAGGACCATTGTCCCGCTTGATAGACATTTGGAATCGGTGTTAAGACAGATTTTGGGATATCCTGTAATTTGTTGATCACGGGCGAAGGTGTTTCAAACGACCAACCCACGATAGCGCCTTCTGAACTTCCCGCAATTTTTTCAATGGTCAATGGTGTTGAAGAAAATTTGAAAATAATGTCATCTTCCAAATTCTTGTAAATTGAACCTGAAAAAATTTTGACAATATGATTTACGGCGCTAGCTTTAAATTCCTCATACCAACCTGCTTTATCCACCAGTTTTAACAGCTGATAATCAAACAAACAACTCACCATCAATCCAGACTTGCCCTCCGGGGCTAGCGTTGAATCACGAAGAGCGGGAATCGAAATTTCAAAAGTATTCAATCTTAAATATTTTTCAAGCCAATCAAATACTTCTTCCTTCAATTTATGTTCAAAATTGTCGATAATGTTTTGTCTTTCTTTTGTGTTTGTTTCCCCTAGCCCTTGCGACGAAGGCGTATAAAACAAGTGTTCGCCACCATTTTGTTGAAAGTAAGATGGAGGACGATTCACAGCTAGATTCAAAATAAGGACTGATTCTGCCCCCATGGCTGCTTGCATATTGGTAGAAACTGCTTTCACTTCATCTGAAATCTCTTTATCTAATCCATCAATATTAAGATTAAGGTACATTGTTTTCAGGTCTGCTGCCCAAATCAGATGATCATATTGGTACTCATTACCGGATGCATCTACAACCTTCGATTGCTCAGGCACAATTTCGACAATCTTTGTGTTTAGTTTTATTTTTCCACCACTTGCTAGAATTTTTTCTTGTAATAGATTACTAAGTGTCCCAGTTCCATTTTTAGGATAAAAATAATCCATGTAAACATAAAAATATCCAAGGGCAAAATATGTGGGAGTTCTTCTGAAAAAGTGTTGGATGATGATATCAATCGCTGATTGATTCGATAATCTTTCCTTTAAAAAATCTTCCATGGGAAGGTTGTATTGATTCAATTTTTGAAGGGTAATCAGGAACTTAACTGTCCAGGGGATCAGTTTTTTGAAAATAAATTTCTTGTTGCTCTTCAGATCAAGAAAATTCGGATTATCAAATTCATATAATACTTTGGTATAGTCGGATTGTTTTGAAATCTCCGCAATAACATTTCTAATTTCATCCTTGTTGTCAGGGTATAGCAGTTCTAGTATCCGTTTGTACTCCTGTAAATCCTCCATTGAATTTACTCGGAAAAAATGATCTTCTATTCCTATAGAAATTTTGTTTTCTAAAGTATTCAGTTGGATCCCCAAATCATTGAAAATTGGTTTCACGATACCAGAATTCACATACGCTCTGGGACCAGAATCAAAGAAGAATCCATTACTTTCGAAGGTGCCTACCAATCCCCCAACCCGATCGTTTTTATCCACCAATAATACGTTGTAATTCTCTCTGATTAAATAGGCAGCTGCGGTTAACCCTGCCATTCCAGCACCAACAATTACAACTTTGTTATCCTTATCACTCATTGAAACCACCCAAACTCATACTGATCCTCCATAATTTTTCAGCCTCTTCTTTGTCTAAAGCTGGAGGGGCAAGCTCTTCTTCCGTGGTGAGATTAAAGAATCTTCCTGAAACATCCTCTAAATCCGGGGAGACCCCCAAATAATAGAGCGCTTCAGCTGAATCGGATAATGGACGAGCAGATCGATCAATAAAAAACTTTTTGAATTGTTTATAAAGCCAACCATTGCTTTGCCCACTATTAGTCCGTACATTTCCAGGATGCATCGCATTTATTGTTATGCCAGACCCTTGAAAATATTCATTAAATTTTATCATCGAAAGCAATTGAGCCATTTTTGCTGATCCATAACTTTGCAATCCTGAATACTTATGGTGATCCCACCGTAAATCATCCATATGCATCCCAAAAGCAGAAAATCGATAGGCTTCAGAATTTACAAATAAAATACGGCCACTTTTTTGGTTTCTGAGTTTTTCACGGATGTAATAATTTAAGAGAAAGGTTGAAAGATAATTGGTTTGAAATATAGCTTCATGGTTATCAATGGTGAAAGTCTTTTTCGTGAGATATACCCCGGCATTATGGATGATTAAATCAATATCCCTTTCCAGGGTTACCAGAACCTGTGCAACTGAATGAACATCCGCTAATTTTGAAAAATCTGCGATTAAGTAAGAACAATCAGAATTGAATTTAGTGTGAAGCTCTTCACATAGTTCCTTAGATTTACCTTCATTTCGGTTGATGAATAATAAGGTTGCACCCTGTGAAGCAAATTTTCTCGCAGTAGCATAGCCAATTCCAGAGGTTGCCCCTGTAATTACCACCAAACGATCAGCATAACTATCAGGGCAAATCTTAGGATCTAATTTTGAATTGCGAATCATTGCAAAGATATTAGACCATTTATAATCTTTCCAATATCGATTCAATTCTCCTCCAGAATAGGTCAATTTTATCAGAAATGGCTCAAAATCTCATGATTATTCATGAGGGTTTTTCAAGCAAGCATTCCTACCCAGGGTGCAGAGGAAAAGGAAAACGATTACTGGGATAACCATAAAGAATGAATTTATGTGGATGGGGTGTTACCGGATTAAATATCTTCCCGAGCAAAACGAATCATAATACTTTGAAAATTTTTCAGATCGAATTTTATGCCTTTCTCCATCCAGGCAAGACCGGACCTTGGTCGAGGATCTCTATCCATTTTATAAAGCAAATCAGGATCAAGTCCTTGTGGAAAGATTATTGGCAGGTCGAATGGATCGGGGAGAAACGTTCGGAATACAAACAAAACACCTTCCTGTTTATCTTTGCTAATGTACTGAATAGCAGCCAGCGTATCTTCAACTACCGAAAGAAGACGATATTGGTCACCAAACTGGATGATATGCCGAATCGCTTTATAGTCACTAATAAATTTTGCTGCTTCGTTGCACGCAGTTTTATCCCACAATCTAAGATCTGCGCCTATTCCTAATACACCACACATACTCACGTGAAAGCGGAATTCCAAAGGAAGAACCTCTTTCCAGGCATCTGTAACCCAGGATTCCAATGTAATTGCTGGAAAGACTCTTGAAAATCCTTCCTGAATCCATAATCTTGTGCAGGCATTTGTATTATCGCTAGCCCAAATTTGGTCGGCAAACCGTAAAATACCCAAGTCTACCCGTCCCCCACCCCCGGAACAACTTTGCCAAACCACATTCGGATGTTTCTTTTGAAGTTTTCCCCATAAAGTGTACAAGCCCTCGACATAACGAACCCAAATCTCGCGTGGATCGCCTGGTGCACCAGGCCAGCCCGGTTCACTGACATTTCTATTCATGTCCCATTTGACAAAACTGATATTGTTTTCTGTTAATAGTGTGTCAATAACATTAAATAAATATTTTTGGACATCATCCCTCCCTAGATTCAAAATCAACTGGTTTCGGCTTTCATTGCGTTTTCGGGTTTGAAAATGGATCACCCAATCCGGATGAGACCGGTAGAGCTCGCTGTCAGGATTGACCATTTCCGGTTCAATCCACAATCCAAATTCCATACCCAACTCATTCACTTTTTGAATAAGCGGAGATAATCCATAGGGAAACTTGATTTCGTCTGGCCACCAGTCCCCTAATCCGGAGCGATCATCTTTACGACCGTGAAACCATCCATCATCCACCACAAACAACTCAACTCCAATCCCAGCTGCAATTTCCGCAAGCTCTGTTTGGGATTTTTCATCAATATCGAAAGAAGTCGCCTCCCATGAGTTGTAAAGAACCTTATGAAGAGTTTTACCATGTGGAATTATTCGATCTCTTATGTAATCATGTAAATTTCTACTAGCCTCCCCAAACCCATTTATCGTAAAACCCGCCAGAGTAGTTGGGGTTATAAATGTTTCGCCTTTTTTTAATTTCCAAACATAATCCCAATCATTCAACCCAAGATGAATACGTGTTGATTCAAAATCCGTTACTTCTGCTTCCAATTTCCAATTACCGCTCCAGGCAAGAACTCCAAACCAGACTTTTCCATAATTCTCACTCGCGTCACCTTTATCAATTGCGAACCATGGGTTATGGTGATGGCTGGTTGTTAATCTGCGACTTTCAATCACCTTGATGCCTTTTGTTAGTAATTCATGATGGAAATGCATTTCATCATTCCATCTGCCTGACAAATGGGAAAACCAATAACCTGTACCACGAGGAAGATTCCAACATGCTGAAAATATCCGTGTGATAGTAAGCGGTTCATCCCCTAAATTTGAAATAGAAACCCACCGTTCAATTAGATTCAATGATTCATATAAACGATAATACAAATTTAACCGCACTGGATAATGATCATCCTGAAAGAATAAGCAAAGTTCCGGAGTCGGCACAGTTTTCACTTCAAACGAATCATAATTGAGTACAAAGTCACGTGTACCATCTGAAAAACTAACCAATACATCAGGCTCGGTAAACTTCATACCATTCCATGTTGGATACTCCTCCGGAGTCAGATGGGTTGCATTATTGAATGATGCCCATTTTTTACCTGCCGGAGGAGATGGGTAATCATTTAAACTTTTTAAGCGTTTTCCCCAATAACTATGGGCTAAAATGCCATCTGTATTGATGCCCATTGCATACCCCATTTGATTTGTTTCCAGAATCCAGCAGTTAGATAAATGATGAATTGGCATTAACCCTCCGGGAGGACATTATTATTGTTATTATTTCTGTTGGTATTTTTCTAGCACATCATGACAGAGAGAATGTGTTTTTAAGGCATCTTCGTAGCTGCTGAACACGAGCCCAGGATCATTTTTCTTAATAGCTTTAATAAACATTTTATCTTCACTCAGGAATGGATCATTCTTAACCTTTTTTTCATTTTTCTGATGGGATGATTCATAAATGACACTCGCCTGCGTGATGGTAATCATTGTGCCTTCACAAATAAGTTTTACATAAACATCGACGGGGCTCCCAAGTATACAGGTGGCTGAAAAAACACCTGGAGCTCCGGTTTCAAATCTAAGCAGCGCAGCGCTCACATCTGCAATATCTGAATCAGGAAAGCTGTTTCGTTTGTTCCTGTAACTTATCGAATCTACTAGATTCGCTTCACCAACCAGATAACGTGCCAAGTCAAATAAATGAGTTGCTTGCTCGACGATTTGCCCCCCACTAGTCTTTTGGTGTCGCCACCATTCTGGTGGAGGGGTTGAATCATGCCAGGCTGCCAACACCATACGGACAGGGTTATCCCTTATAAAATCCATCAACTCCGGAATAGTATCCATTGCCCGCCAATGATACCCAACCGCCGCGACAAGTCCTTTTTCATTTATTTTCTTGCCAATCTCTTCACCAGTATTGCGGTCGGCTGATAATGGTTTTTCAACAAAGATAGGGATCCCTCTGTCGACAAATGCCATTTCTATCTCTCCATGTTCTGCTGGGGGAATAGTGATCCAAGCAGCATCAACTTCTTCATTTTTTAGTAGGTCACGAACAGAATAATATCCCCTTCCACCCCACCGTTTGATTGCTGTTTCTAATTCTTTCTGAATGGGAGAAACATGACCTATAATTTCTACCCCGTCTTCTTCTACCAACTTAGCCACGTGGCGATTTGCCACCCAACCAGCTCCTACAAACGCTATTTTCATAACTTCCTCCATGGAATATCAATAATCAAAAATAACTTTAACTGAGCCACCAGGATCTACATCAAGATAACGATATGCTTCACTTGCATTACTGTAAGGAAATCGTTTTCCGATCATTGGAGTTGTTTGAAGCTTTTGTGTTTCCAGAAGATGAAGTGCTGTCTCTTCGACTCTCTTTAGATCCCACATCGGGTAATTACGATGAGGCATGCCCCATACTGGCATACTCGAAACGAGAATGAGCCGGTTGTGATGCCATTCTGCTCCGAGATCAAGTTGATTTCCTTTTCCTTTAAAATAGCTCGCAGTTACCAATCGACCGCCCGGATGCACAGATCGAATGGCTGATTGTAAAGCACTGTAAGCACCAGATATTTCAATTGCAACATCCACGCCTTTGCCTTGTGTATCCTGCTTGATTTGCATTCCAACATCAGTTTGACTGGCATCAAAACACTCATCAGCCCCAAAAAGACCAGCTAACTCTAACCTTTGGGGAATTACATCAACAGCGAATATTTGTCTGGCTCCATTCAACCTGGCGATTTGTACGGCTAGGAGACCTAATGCACCAAGCCCAAAAACTGCTACATTATCACCCACCTTAACTTGTGCATCATGGACTGCCTGTAAGGCGAAAATTGCAGGATCTGTGAAAAGAGCTGTTTCAGGTTCCATGCCCTCTTTAAGTAAATACAAGCTATCTTCTTTACATACATTGGTAGGTCGGTGTGGTAATCCACCATGAACAAGATCACCTATCTTAAATCTCTTTACCATCGGACCAGTTTCAATTACATCTCCGGTGAGCCAAGAACCTAAATTACATGGATATAGACTATTTTGCTTTGTTGGTTTAAAAATTCGTAAATCCGCATCAAATAATTGGTTAAGAAATGGTGTCTTCCCTTGATACAATGCCATTTCAGTACCGGTTTTGATCCCGCTGACCAAACTTTTTACTCGCACTTCATCAGCCTGAAGTGGCAATTCTGAATACTCAGAAAATCGGATAGTTTCTGGAGCTGTAACAAGAAATTCATTCGGCATATTGGATCCCTTCACAAAGGGGTTTCACCCCTTAATAGCTCCAGCAGTCAATCCGCGCATGAATTGACTCTGGAAAATAATATAAATAATGATTAACGGTAAAGTGGCTAATGTAACGCCCGCTGCAACAAGCCCATAATTCATTGTATACCTACCGGAAAAAAACATTAGCCCAAGTGAAATAGGACGAAGTGTTTCTTCATTTAAGAATAAGAGCGGCATTAAAAATGCATTCCAGGTCCACATAAATTGAAAAACGATTAAGGTGGAGACTGCAGGCCCAGCCAGGGGAAGCATAACTCTAAAAAAGACATCAAATTCCGTACAACCATCCACCCTTGCAGCATCCGCTAAATCCATGGGTAGGTCATGAAAGAACGCCTGCATGAGGAATATACCAAAAGGTAACCCTAATGCTACAGCCGGTAGAATCATCGCCCAATACGAACCTAACAGTTTAAGTTCTTGCAGGTTGTAATACATAGGGATCATGATGGACTGGAAAGGAACCATCAGTCCGATCAGGAAAATGAAAAACAGGATTTTTGAACCAAAAAATTTCAGTCTTCCAAAAGCATATCCCGCCAGACAGGAGAGTGCAACTACACCAGTAACTGTTGGAATCGTAACAATGATGGAGTTCCCAAAATACTTATTGAATCGTCCAACTGTCCAGGCTTTAATAAGGTTTTCCCAATGTAATATAGTCGGTAATGAAAAAGGGTCTTTGAAGATTTCTTCCGATGATTTCAAAGCTGCCATCCACATCACAAGGATGGGTGTGATGCAGATGATTACAAAGATGAGCAGAATTCCATATTTTATGAAGCTTCCTGTCATTTTGTTCATAATTCACGCCTTCGACCGTAATTTCAAAAATAATACTGAAGTAATCAAAGACAGAATGGTCATTACCATGGATAAAGCTGCTCCATAACCTACTGAATTGAGTTGAAAGCTTTGTTTGTAGGTATAGGTAGCAATCAATTCTGTACTATTGGCTGGCCCTCCACCTGTCATGATGTAGACAATATCAAAGACATTTAAGCCACCAATCAATGTATAAGCAACGATCATCGTGAGCACACTGCTCAATTGTGGAATGGTGACATGAAAAAACTGCTGAAATGAGTTTGCTCCATCAATATTGGCTGCATCATACAACTCGGTATCCACATTCTGCATCCCAGCCATCAGGATTACCAGACAAAATCCGAAGTAACTCCAAATTGCAGTGATCAATACCATATAGAGAGCCAGAGTAGGATCACCTAACCATCCCCGACTGAGATGGCTAAATCCAAAAGTGCTTAAAATCCTGTTCAACATGCCATAAATAGGGTTATATACCCAACCCCAAATGATGCCAATCACCACGGGAGAAAGCATTACAGGCATAAAATATATTGTCCGGAAAAAAGTTCTTCCTTTGGTATTTTTGCCAGACAGTAATACTGCCAACAATAAACCTAAAATGATTGGAGCGATCGTTCCAATAATCACCCAAATGAAATTATTTTTGAGTGATTTCCACATCAGATCATCCTGAAGTAAATTTAAATAATTACCTAGCCCTACAAAATTTTTGACAGGGTTTATGCCATTCCAATCCGTTAAACTTATTTGGATAGATTGGACGAAAGGAACAATAAAAAAAATGAAATATAGAATAAAAGCAGGCAAAACAAACAATACCCCATATTTGTTTTGATATATCCTTAACTTGAATCCATGAGAGGATTGATTTTTCCTGCTCTTACGAAATTTCATTCGTTTCCTCAGAACTTCGGTTTGGAGCGGGGAATCCTCATCCCCCGCTCCTTGCTCGTTTCCCGATTCGGTAAATTGACTCGTGGATTATTTTTTATCTGCTTCCCAAGCCGTCTGTAATTCCTCAACAAGTTGTTCAGGTGTTTTTAAACCTAACAAGACAGCTTGGTATCCATCGCCTTGTAACGTATTAAAGTTATCACCTGCCAGCACATCGATGTTATACCCAAGTGGAACGGTAGTCACCGCATCCACAGCAAATTTCATCAGGGGTGAGAGATTCAAATCAGTAGTTGGGATGGTTACAGGCGGAATGATGGACAGATCTTCCAGCCATATTTTTCCACCATCTTCAGAAAACATGAAATCCAGAAATTCGATGGCTTCCGTAGGATGTTGGGTCTTCGCATTAACAAAATAACCAGAACCCATCCCTCCTGGTGGCATGACAGGTTTTCCATCGATCGATGGGAAGAAAAAGAATCCCACTTCAAAATCTTTAGCATTATTAGACATTTCACTAAGCAACCAGGTGCCAGTGATATCCATTGCAGCTTGTCCTGAATAAAATACAGCATTTCCATCTTCATAGGAAATCGCGGTTGTATCTTTTAGGAAGTAACCAGCCTGGTTCAAATCTACGAAAAAGGTCTGGACCGTTTTAACAATGTCAGGATCGTTCCAGCTTCCATCTCCATACAAAATTTGATCTAGTTTTTCTTTCCCGGCAATATTGTTGGCCATTATGCTGAACTGATGATAAGCAGGCCATTTAGGACCATCAGCGAAAGCAATGGGAGTATACCCAGCAGCTTTGGCTTTGTCACAGATATCGATAAACTCTTCAAAAGTTTTCGGTTCGGATACTCCTAACTCACTAAATATTTTTTTATTGTAATAAACTCCAATGAACTCAAGTTCATTGCCGATACCATAAGCTTTACCCCCAAAAGTTACCCTTTCTTTCGTCCAGTCAAAGATGCGATCATTCCATCCCTTTTCTGCATATGCATCGTCAAGAGGCAATAACAACCCTGCTTCTGACAAAACTCCAGCGTAGCCTGGGCCGGTATCATAATAAATGATGTCTGGGCCATTTTCTGCTCCAAGTGCAGTCTGTACGACTGGTCTTAAGTTATCAATCGTTTGCGCATCCCGTTGGAATTCAACGTTTGGATGAGTTTCCTGAAATTTGGCAATCATCTTGTCCATCCCAGCACTTTGGCCTTCTTCTGTGAAGGTGTCCCAAACATGCAAAGTTATCTTTTCAGTTTGCACATCGGCATCTGGGTTCGATTGTGGTGTTTCACCTGGCTGACAGCCAAAGAGACTCAATGCCAGCATGAGGGCAAAACATAATGCAATTATCTTTTTCATTTCTCCTCCTGAATGGTTAGTTGGATTAACAGTTGGTTTCGAACAAACAATCATCTTTCCTTTACTTTTTTTTCTTTTCTGTTTCCTCCTCTCAATCATGCCCTGGTTGAAAAAATCACCTTCAAAATTAATGTGTCATCGATGACACATAGTTGAAAAAAAATTAAATTAATCGGGGTGTGCTGGTTGAAGATCTCACCGTTAAACTGGTGGATAAATGCTCAACTCTGAAACCATCTTGGTGAGTATTTTTTCCAGCCAGTGCTTCAATAGCAATCCTAGCAGCGGTTTGACCAATTTCAAACATAGGTTGCCTTACTGTGGTTAGTGGGGGTGAAAGGTATGGAGCATAGGTATCATCAAAACCTACCACGGAAATATCATGAGGTACACGTAAATGGTGTTCATAGATTGCTTGCAAAACACCGGCTGCGAGAATATCACACGATGCGATGACCGCCGTTATTTCACCTTCTTTCAAAAATTTTTCCATAGCTTGGTAGCCATCTTCCACAGAATAATATTTACCTGTGGTATATAAATCATCAGAAGTTGTAATATTATTTTTTTTCAATGCATCTTGATACCCTGATAGGCGTTGTTCATCGACTGATATATCAGTCAGGTAACTTCGCGGATCCCCCCCAATATACCCAATTCGTTTGTGTCCTAAATTTATTAAATGCTCGGTTGCACTCACCGCTCCACTGTAATTATCAACCAACACTTTGTGAGATTTCACTTTAGTTGGTCTTTCTACCTGGATGACAGGTATCTGAGCAGAAAGAGCAGTTTCAACATTTTTAGGATCAATGGGGGTTGTGAATATAATGGCATCCACCTGTCTTTGCACAAATGTTTCAACTCCTAAAGCTTCTCGCATTGGGTCTTCAAAAACATTCCAGATCAATACACTGTAACCGTTTTGAATCGCTTCACTTTCAACGCCTAGTTCAACCCCAGCGAAAAAGGGGTTCGGCGAGATACTGGTGAGTAAATGACCGATCGTTTTCGTTCGCTGCTGACGTAGGCTTTGCGCAAGAATATTAAGACGATACCCTGTTTTATGAATGGCCTCCTCTACCTGTTTTCGAGCATCCTTCGAAACGAATCCACGCCCATGCAGCACACGAGCCACTGTGGCTGTGGATACCTGTGCTTCTCTAGCTACATCTTTTAAGGTGGGTTTTTTGGGCATTCAGTCTCCATTATAATTATGTCATCGATGACATTTTTTTATTATATCAACTAAATATTTGATGTCAAGAGGGTCCAGGCTGAATTAAGCTCATCAAGATTTAACCGCTTCCATCTTTTCAATTTTTTTGAGAACTTCATCATAACGGCTTTTGGATAATGGATAAATCAACAAAAAAATGTTCGCAATCAATATAAAAATACCGGGAAGAACTCCAATCAGAAGCCGAATACCCAGGATAGATCTGCCCGTCTGCGCTACATCAGGGACATAACCAAATAATTCCAGTCCTTGCCCAACCAAAAAACCAGCCAGTGCACCGCCTAACGCAATAACAAATGTCCACACACTGAAATACACTCCCTCACTTCGTTTTCCGGTTTGAGAGTAACCATACTCTATGGTATCTGGCACAATTGCCCACGGACTAACATAGTGGGAAGCAAAACCAATCCCAGCTAATGCCATCAATAACAATCCTCCAATGGTTCCTAGCTTATCAGCAAAAAAAGCAAAAATTAAAACTGAAGTTAAGGTTAATGTCATTCCTATAAAATATGCTTGTTTCTTGCCAATCTTTTTGCATAACCACACCCATAATGGAATGGTGATCATACTCACGACTAGCAATGTGATCATTGCCAAAGTAACCGAATTTTCATCAAGAATTAGATACTTATAATAGTAAATCAACATCGTTTGCATGATCGCCACTGCAGTGGAGTTTGCAAACCAGGTGGACAGGATGATTACATAAGGACGGTTAGAAAACACCGATTTCAATGACTGAAAAACATTACCACTAAGTTTTGCTTCTACCACATGTGGTTCTTTAACACTAATAAAGGTGATTATCAATGACAATGAGGCTAAAAACCCAAAGACAGCTGACATTCCAATAAAGCCGGCAGTTCGACCAGAGAAAAGTGACATGAGAGGCATCGCTGCTCCAGCCCCCAGCAAGGTTCCAACCACTGCAAAAGACATTTTGTAACCTGAAACATTTGCACGCTCATTATAATCACTCGTCAATTCCGGGAGGAGGGCATTATAAGGAATATTGGTGAATGAATAAACCGTACAGAAAAACACATAAGTGAGCATTGCCCAGATAAATTTCCCTGTTTGGCCATCTATCCCAGGATTTCGGAACATCAGCACAAATGCTACCCCGAATGGAATGGCAAAGAAAAGCAAATACGGCCTCCGCCTCCCCCACCTCGACTTTGTGTGATCAGAAATCGAACCAATCAAGGGATCGATAATAGCATCCCAGATTTTGCCTACTAATAAAGCCGTCCCTGCCACTCCAGCGCTCAGACGGACTTCATCCGTAAGAAAATTCATCAACCAAAAAGAAGTTACCGTAAAAAAAATGTTGCTGCTGAATTCCCCTACACCATACCCAAGTTTTGTTTTTAAAGAGAGCTTATTGTTCATTTCCTATTCCTGATTACGAATGAAAATTGATTCTGGATTAAATTGAGATGATTAAAAGTTCAGATCGAACCCGACGCCATTTGTTGTACAAAAATTGAGATTTTTTCCTAAGATTGTGAAAGTATTTGAATATGTAAGAAACGAATATTGCTGATGGGTTCGAATTTGGACAGTATAATAAATATGTCATCGATGACATATTTATTATAGCATTATATTAATCTCTGTCAATCATCAGTATTCTCGGATTTAATCTAATTCACAATGTGAGATTAAGAATTTACACTCGGAATCTGATATCCCAATAACCGCAGGGCATTCAGTGCAACCAGAACGGTGCTGCCCTCATGGAAGATGACTGCCGCGCTGAGTTCCACCAAACCAGCAACAGAGGTGACAATCAGTATACCTATAACACCCAGCGAAATGGCCAGGTTTTGTTGTATTATTTTTCGGCTGGCTCGGCTTAACCCCACAGCAAAGGGTAACTTACAAAGGTCGTCTGCCATTAACGCTACATCTGCAGTTTCAAGCGCGACAGCTGTACCAGCTCCTCCCATGGCGATCCCGACGGTGGAGGTAGCTAATGCTGGAGCATCGTTGACCCCATCCCCCACCATAGCGACAGCACCATATTCTTTCTGTAAGCTTTTCACCATTTCCAGTTTATCCTCAGGCAAAAGAGATGCTTTCACTTCGGTCACGCCTACTTCCCGACCAACCTGTTCAGCAACAAATTGGTTATCACCAGTCAACATGATCAGCTGATGAATGCCTAATTCCCTCAGATGAGACAAAACCGATACCACAGTTGGTCGAGGCACATCCGAAAGTGCAATAATGCCAAGAAATGTGCCATTGTGACTGACGATCATGGTGGTTCGCCCTCGATTTTCCAGATTTTCTACTTGATGGCGAAGACTTTCATCCACTTCTTTTTCATGTCCATCTTCGAAAAGTTTGAGAGAACCAATTAAAACCGGTTGTCCACCAACCTGGCTGCGAACTCCCTGACCGGGAACATTTTCCAATTCACTTGCGGAAGGAAGGGAGAGTTTTCTTTCCTGGGCAGCCAACACAATCGCCTGTGCCAGAGGATGGTTCGATTGTTGTTCCACCGAAGCAGCTATTCCCAATAGTTCATCGGAATTTGTGCCATTTAACGGCACGATGTCGGTTACCTGAAACCGACCTTTGGTGAGCGTTCCGGTCTTGTCAAAAGCAATTACATCCAATTTCCCTAAATTTTCGAGATGCACGCCGCCTTTGATCAACACGCCACTCCTGGCTGCCCTGGCAATTCCTGAAAGAACTGCTGCAGGGGTTCCGACAGCCAATGCACAGGGGGAGGCAGCCACCAACAGCAGCATGGCACGATAAAAACTATCTGAAAGGGGTAGCCAGCCCATAAGTGGGGGAACAACCGCCACGAGAACAACCAAGATTAAGACAATCGGAACAAACCATGCAGTGAACCGTTCGGTGAATTGCTGGGTTGGGCTTTGTTGCGCCTGGGCTTCAGCCACCATTTTAATAACCCTGCTAAGAGTGGTATCTTCTGGCCTGTGAGAAACACGTACTTCCAAAGCTGCTTCGTGGTTGATCGTGCCAGCAAACACTTCATCATGTACACTTTTCTGAACTGGAACAGATTCGCCGGTAATCGGACTTTGGTCCACTGCACTATCCCCCAGAATAACCACACCATCTACAGGAATACGATCCCCTGGACGGACAATAACTACATCATCAATGGCAAGCTCTGCAACTGGAGTCTCAACTATTTCTCCTCCCAGGCGGACCCAGGCAGTTTTTGGCATCAATTCCCCCAATGCATTTATCGCATTACGGGCTTTATCCAGGGCGTAGTGCTCTCCGGCATGTCCCAGACCAAACAAGAAAAGCAGAAAAGCACCCTCAGCCCATTCCCCCAGGATTGCTGCGCCGACAGCAGCTGCCAGCATCAAAGTGTCCGTGTCAAATTTCCCTCTGAATAAGGCAGGGATGGCATGCACGGCGGTATCATACCCACTGGACAGATAGGATAATATAAAGAATCCCAAGGTGACCAATGCCGGCCAACCTAGAAATCGTTCTCCTATCCAACCAAATAAGAGCAGCAAACCTCCTAATACAATCAGGATCAGGTCCCATCGTTTCTGCATCCATTGCGGTAGGAATTTAGGTACATGGCTATGTTCATGTTCTTCATGCTCCCCTTCGTGATCTTTCAATAAATCTTCAGGTCGCTCCGGACGAGCACCAAAACGCCGCATGGTGTGTTCAATCTGATTCAAAGTAAGTGATTTATCATCAAATGCCACAAAAACCAACCCGGCAGTGTAGCTGACACTGGCATGCAGCATACCTATCATGTCTTCCAATTCTTTTGTTAAGGAAGTCGCGGAATCAGCTGAGTTCAGCCCTGAAAATGGAATCTCAGCATGCCTGTAACGGTTACTGATTTCAGCACCGGCTTTTTCGGCGATGCGGCTAACTGCGGCGAGAGAAATCAGATTTGGTTCATAATGAATACATACATCAACAGGATCATGATCCTCATGCAGATGAACCCTAATAATACCTTTGTGGGATTGCAATTGGTCAATTATTTTCTCTTTACAGTCATTACAGTCATCGTGTTCAAGAAGGATCAGTGGAATTGAGATTTCGACGATTTTTTCAGACATTTTTCCTCAGCAGTAATGATATTTCCTATTAATAAATATTTCCTGGTCGGTGCTACGCATGACTTACATGGTCTAAACCACGTTGAAATAATTCAGCGATATGCTCATCATCCAATGCCACAAAGACCTGCCTTCCTTGTTTACGTGTGCGAATAACCCGCTTATCACGTAGTCCGCGTAATTGATGGGATACTGCAGATTTTGATAACCCGACGATCCGAACCAGGTCTCCAACGTTGACCTCCCCTTCCAGTAAGATTGACAAGATTCTCAATCGGGTAGGATCACTAAGCGACCCGAACAAGGCTGCCAACCGAATTGCTGTATCTTCATTCAGGAACGTAATTGATAAAGATTTATCCATAATCTCTCCAATAGTTGCATGATTGCTCAACTATTGGATATCTTATAGCAAATTGTACTTTATGTCAAATCATAAATTTATGTTATTTTTGGATTTTTATGCAGAAATAAAATAACTGAATAATTGTAGACCTGGATGAAGGAAAAAAGGATATGAATAAAAAAATCCAACTTTTCAGACAGATTTTGAAGGTAGCGGGGAGTGGATTGGATTCACTTATCCCTCCGCAAGGAGAGGGAAACACTTTCACAGGTTATTAAGCAACTAGTTTTGTATAAATACACCTTGCCACCAGGTTAAGTTGTACAATAAATCAAAACAGATCCCAAGATGAGGTGAAGTTGATCGAGAAAATTAATCAAAGCAGCCGGATCATTGTTGTAACATTGTTTGCATTAATGACTCTACTCGGTCTTCTCGTTACCCCCGATTACGGGATGCCCTGGGATGAAGAGCTGGAAATACGGACCCTTGGTTCCAATGTTCGGGAATACATCAGCCTTTTCAAGGGGAAATTAGGCGAGCCATCCCAATCCTCACTCGGCATCCCATTCCCAGATTACCTTCAGAACCCAGACATGGACCACGGGCAGTCGGTCTATTACCCCCTAACGCCCGCTCTTTTCGCTGACTACGGTTCGAACGGCTCCAGGACCATGATGCTCATCTGGCACGGCTACACCTTTCTAATTTTTATGGCTGGTGTGATGGGGTTGTATTTTGTATGCAAATTTCTTACCGGAGACTGGAAGTACGGCCTTCTCGGAAGTCTTTTTTTGTTCCTGAGCCCGCGCTTTTTTGCTGAAGGTCATTACAACAGCAAGGACATGGTAGTGATGTCATTGATTATCCTGTTAATTGCTGCCGGGATCAAATTGATCGAGTCCAAGCGTTACTCATCCGCGATCCTTTTTGCTTTCACGGCTGCGATTGCAACCAACATGCGCATCACGGCTCTCTTCATGTTTGGACTGCTCGGAGCACTCTATATTGTTAACCTGACCGTAAGAAAGGAATGGAAAGTCAAAAATCTCTGGGTCGGTCTCACTGCGATTCTTTCGTTCCTGCTGGTTTCCTACCTGATCACTCCCGCCGCCTGGCGCACACCGCTCGAATACATTACCTATGTGATCGGTCGTTCGTCCAACTTTGCCGATTGGCCTGGCGTCGTGTATTTCCAGGGCTGGGTACGCCGGCCGGTGCCTTCCAGCTACATCCCAACCATGATTGCGATCACCACGCCTCTTCTCATCCTGGTACTTATCCTGCTCGGGCACGTTACAGCGTTTGTAGAATTTTTCCGCGGAGTGATGAGAAAAAAATTGATGAGGGAGACGGCATATTATCTCGTTTGCATCTTCTTCATATGGACCTTCCTGCTTTTCGCGATGATCAGGCAACCGATCCTTTATAACAGCTGGAGGCATTTTTATTTTCTGTACGGCCCGATGTTGATCCTTGCAGTCGCTGCTGTGCGCTTTTTGGTGGAACTCAAAAAGGGGAAACTCAAGATTGTTGTTTTTTCAGCAGTCTCAATCCAGTTGCTGGTTTGCGTGGTTGTGATCTACATTTCCCACCCATTTCAGTACGTTTATTACAATCTCCTTGCCGGAAAAGATCCAGCTCAGAATTATGAATTTGATTATTGGAACGTCTCACAGACTCAGATGCTCATGAAATTGGCAGATCAAATCGATGGGGATAAGATCAATGTCTGCGCATCCGATTGGTACTCTGCTGATGGGCTTGGGAAGTCGATAAAAGTTCTTCCCGAGGATTACAAAGAACGCGTCCAGCTTCGTTCTTGTTCCATTCTCGGGATGAAAACCGAAGCCGATTACCTGGTTGTTAACCGGGTTGTATTACAGGTGATGGAAGGCGAAAAACGCCAGCAGTGTTCCACCTGGCTGTACTATCCAGGCAGTATGTTCGATCTTTTGGACAAATATCCGGCTGTGACTTCACTTCGCGCATTTGGCTCAGAGTTTATGACAGTCTATAACCTTAGCAGGCAATAGCAAAGCGATTTGGGATCGGAAATTCAAATCTTTACTTGGTTGTTTAACTCTCGTTGAATCATCTTGCTTATCTGTCGATATTTGCTACAATAAACTTTAAAAACTAAAATGGTTTTAGGAGTTTCCTATTGGCGACCAGAGAACAACTCTATTCTGAGACTATGAATCTATATTCCGCAAAGGGCAGCAGGTTCACCATGGATGAACTGGCGTCGCGGCTTTGCATCAGCAAGAAAACCCTCTATGAAATGGTGCACTCGAAGGAAGAACTGGCCGTGCAAGTTATCGAATATTACTTCAATGAAGTGGACGTCCTGCAAACAGCCATTCACGAAGACCACTCGCTCTCGACGGTTGAAAAACTGCGTCGGTTGTTGTGTGCCACACCGGATTTTCCTCTGCGCAAGTATCACCTGCACGACCTGAAAATGAACCTACCCGCAGCCTATGAAATGCTGGACAACAAGCTGCGTTTTGGTTGGGAGAAGACGGCGTCAGTGATCGAACAAGCCAAGGCAGAAGGAGCCATCAGGAATATCGACACGCAATTGTTCAGCAAACTCTATGCTGCAGCCATCGAAGAGATCATCCAGGGAAATGACATCACCGCCGACCTGGTTTTCAAGCGCAAGCAGGAGGAAATCGTTGACATTCTGCTGAACGGCATCTGCACAAAATGACAAATTCAAAAATAACAATTTCTTCATCAATCATTGAAGCACGGAAGGGCAGTCGATGAAAAAGAATAAACGTCAAAACCCCACATCTCATCACGATAAGCTAGTCGCGCCGATGCGGGCCACGCAAAATGATATGTCTTGATGTCCAGGTAGTCACTCAAATCAGCGCATTGGTTTATCTCATTCTACTTGATTGTCAATCTTCGACAAAACTCTTCAAGATTTCTCCAGTAGCAGGATCGATGAGACGATTGTTCACCAAAATTGGTCGCGATTCGATATTTTCCACATGATCAAGCTTATACCGATAGGGTTCATTTTTCACCATGACCCACCATAATCCCTCTGCAATTCGGCGTGCCAATGCTGACGTCGCTTTGTAATAGTGTACCCTGCTACGATATTGATCAAACCATGCTTTGAGAGGACCTTTACCATGAATAGCAAGTGCTTTAGCAGCTGAAAGGAGATGAAATTTAACTCGTGCATTTCCATGAGATGATCTGCGTTTCAACAACTTTCCTCCAGAAACTTCATTGGCGGGTACCACCCCAATCGCTTTAGAAAACGCTTCAGCTGTGCAGTAACGCTGATGGTAATTGGATCCCAACTCCGCGATTATTCGTAATGCAAGCATCGATGTTACTCCCGGAACAGTCGTCATCAAATCCACTTGATTTTCTAAATGACTTAAATTGATTTTGTCCAAAATCTCATTCTCGGCTTGTTTGATACGATCATTCAACATAATTACATCACCTAAAACTTCTTCAAGGTATGGAAGAATGTAATCTGGAAGCGGAACAGCAGCACATTTCACAATCTCAGGACGCTTATTGCGATTACGATGCAAAGCTGCAATTTCCTCTGGCGTTCTTCGATCAATAATTCCCTGTAAGATATTCA
>CAYSFA010000002.1:0-58723 GCA_964430025.1 uncultured Anaerolineaceae bacterium
CTTGTTTTTTCCTTTTAAAGTGTTACAATTTCAAATCGGAAAGTTATGAATTAAGTAGAGGTAAAGAAATGCCAATTTATACCTATCGGTGTGACAATTGTGGCGTTCAGTTTGATCGAAAGCAATCTTTTACTGATCCGCTGCTCAAAGTATGCCCTGATTGTGGAAAGAAAGCATTACACAAGGTGTATACGCCTGTGGGTATTGTTTTTAAAGGATCTGGATTTTACGCAACAGACCACCGTTCCCCCTCTGGCCAGAATTCAAGCAAATCTAGCCATGAAGAGAAATCCTCCTCCAACAACGAGGCGTCCAGCAGCAACAGCAGCAGTTCCGCTGAGTCCAAAACAGAGGCAAGCACATCCGCCACAACTACAACAAGTGATACAACCAAATAAGATCAATGATCAAAATCCTCAACCCGGCATAGTCCGGGTTTTATTTTTAACTGAAATCTGGTATCATCCAAGGCGAATTGTGAACCAAAAGTTCTTTTAATCATACAAATCGGGAAGAACTTGGCACAGATTGATAGATTTTGATAGTTTTTTCAAAACTTTTTGATAGTCAATGCACGGGTTGAACCCTTATTCTAGACGAGGTTTTCATGAGCAAGAAACAAGAAGACAAGAAACAATATCGACTTACAGCGGAAGAGCGTGAAAGAAAACGAAGACAAATCATGTTTGGCATTTTTGCAGCAGTTTTAATCATTTCATGGATCGCTTCAATGATCGCCGTTTTGTAAGTCAAAATCATAGGAGTTCACATGAATAAGAATACTTCCCGATATATATTGACCGGTATTTTAATTGCTTGGGCTGTAGATTTTTTCTTCATTAAAAAGCAATTTGGCATCGCTTTTTCAATATGGATTTTATTAGCCATCGGCAGTTTATTTATCCTGAGCATTCTGGAGAAAAGAAAGCCCCATCCGCTTTCATTTGTATTGGCAGGATTGTCGCTGGTTCTTTCCACAGCCAGTTTTCTGAGAAAAGAACCATTTACCCAAACGATGTCCGCTTTTGGTAGTTTGGGATTATTAATGCTGCTCACAATGACTTTTACCAATGGCCACTGGTTAAGTTTTCGATTATTGGATTATGTGATCCGAGGATTAAGATGGGTCATCAGCATCCTGGCAACTTCCTGGCAGTGTATTTTTCAGCGCAATAATTCGGAAAACACAACTACTGAAGCTGAAAAAGAAGCACCTTTACAAACCAAAAAGAATTCCTTATGGCCAATTGTTCGTGGGATTCTCCTGGCTATTCCATTTGTTTTGATACTGGCTTCTTTATTAGCTGCTGCCGACCCGATTTTCGAAGAGAAATTATTCAATATTCTTGATATTTTCAAAATCGAAAACATCACCGAATATTTCTTCCGCATCATTAATGTTCTTTTGATGGCGTATATATTTATTGGTGTTCTCATCCAAGCGATTCACCCCAAGACCGTGGAGGAGAAACCAAACCCCAACACTTCATCGATCAATAAATTCCTGGGATCATTGGAAGCAAGTATCGTTTTGGGCAGTATCATCGTCTTGTTCGCTTCCTTCCTGATCATCCAATTCCGTTATTTTTTTGGTGGAGAAGCCAATATCAACGAAACTGGTTATACATATTCTGAGTACGCCCGAAGGGGATTCGGCGAACTAATCACCGTTGCAATGCTGAGTTTGGGAATCTACTATTTTTTCCACTCCATTACCAAACTTGAAACCAAAGGATTGAAACGACGTTTCACCATCTTAAGCATTCTAATCTTTCTGCAAGTATTGGTTATGCTGGTTTCGAGTTATCAACGCTTAGTTCTATACGAGCAAGCATATGGATTTTCCCGCTTGCGAACCTACTCCCATCTGTTTCTGCCCTGGATCGCGGTTCTGATTTTGGTAGTGATGATCCTGGAATTGCTCCAAAAGCAAGGCCGCTTTGCATTATCCTTGTTGATCTTCGCTACAGGGTTTGTGGCTACGTGTATTCTCTATAATATTGATGGTTCCATTGCACGTCAAAACATCCAACGTGCGACCATCTCAGACCAGGAAGGTTACGCTTTGGATTTTTACTATATTTCAGAGTTGAGTGCAGACGCCGTTCCTGTGATTTTGGATGGTTTCCTGGCTAATAACCCGGCTACGAAGGATCTTTTAGGGGCAGATTTGGCTTGTCGTTATGCAAAAATTCAAAATTCAAAAGAACCCGGCTGGCAGGGTTTCAACTTCTCCACCCAAAATGCGAAAAATCTTTTAGAGCAAAACCAAAAATATTGGGTGAAATATCCAATTCTCGATGGAGAAATCGAATACCAGAAAGAAGTTGAAGTCAACGGTGAACCATATTTTTGTTATTATGAACCCTCGTTGACGGAGTAAGTTTTTCTTTCGGAAGCATATCAATCAGGTATAAAAGAATCGTATCCACCTTTACATGGTAAAATCGAATTCATGAAACGATGGCAGCTATGGTTGGGAATTCTCATCAGTGCGGTTCTTTTATACCTTGCACTACGCGGATTACAACTTGATCTGGTCTGGGAATCCCTCAAAGGTGCCCGTTATGTGTGGTTGATCCCTGGCATTGCAGTCTATTTTATTGGGGTTTGGGTGCGTTCCTGGCGATGGCATTATATGCTTCGTCCCCTGAAAAAAATCCCGACTAAAACAATGTTTCCAATCGTCACCATCGGCTATATGGGCAACAATATCTACCCGGCTCGAGCGGGAGAAGTCTTACGATCCGTCATTCTTAAGCAGCGTGAAGGCGTTCCCGTCTCTGCTTCATTAGCGACCGTCATCGTTGAAAGAGTTTTCGATGGGGTAGTGATGCTGGCTTTTGTGTTCTTAAATTTAGGCGAATTGGCAAAGCTCACCACTGCCTCTGGCGTGGTTGGAAATATCCAGCAGGTTGCATTTTGGGGAGCAGTTGTTTTTATTGGGGCTCTTGTAGCATTTCTGGCAGCGGCCATGTTCCCACAATTCACCCAAAAAGTTGCCGATTGGTTTATCAATCGCCTACTTCCCCACCGTCTCAGAGAAAAAGCCAGTCACATCACTGGAAAATTCTTAACCGGATTGGAATCATTAAGATCCCCTCAGGAAGCTTTGATGATCTTCTTTACCTCCGTCATTATCTGGTTGCTGGAAACAGCAAAATACTGGTTTGTGATGCATGCCTTTGATTTTGAGGTATCTTTCTTTGCCTTGATGTTGATGAATGGAATTGTCAATTTGGCAACCACCATCCCATCAGCCCCGGGTTACCTGGGAACCTTTGATGCTCCAGGGATTGCTTTATTAAGCGCCTACGGCGTTCCCCCAGAAATGGCAACCGGATATACGCTCGTTTTACATGCTGCATTATGGTTCCCGATCACTGTATTGGGTGCATACTACTACCTGCGACAACCTTTGCGATGGGGATCTAAAGAGATTAAAACAATACAGGAATCTGGGATAGGAGAACCAATATGAAAATAGCCATTGTCGGAGCTGGAATCGCTGGATTAAGTGCGGCACACGAACTCATTAAAAAAGGTCACCAGGTTACCATTTTTGAAGCAGCCAATTATGTGGGCGGATTAGCCGCTGGGTTCAAAGAAAGTCACTGGGATTGGTCAGTGGAACGCTTTTACCACCACTGGTTTCAATCTGACTCCGCAATGCTTGGTTTAATTGATGAATTAGGATGGTCCGATCAGGTGCTTTTTCCACGTCCGGTTACCGTCATGTTTCACAAAGAAAAATTTTATCCTTTCGACTCAATCCCTTCCGCCCTTCTGTATCCTGGTTTGGGTTGGGGTATCAATAAAATACGTTTTGGCTTAGTCAATTTAGCCATCCGATTTACCAACAATTGGAAGGCGCTTGAAAAATATACTGTCGATGAATGGATGCGAAAATACGCCGGTGATAAAGCCTATGAAGCCGTTTGGGAACCAATGGTGGTAGGGAAATTTGGGGGAACCTATGCCCGTCAGGTAAACATGGCCTGGATGTGGGCCAGGCTAAAAGCCCGAACTCCCCGATTGGGGACGTTTACGGGAGGTTTCCAGGCATTTAGTGACAAATTTGCTACTTACTTAATGGGTAAAGGGGTTCAGATTCAACTGGAAACGCCGGTCTTTGAGATTCGTGAAGCACAAGATTCTGGTCTGGTGATCAGAACTTCTTCCGGAGAAAATAATTTTGATCAATGTTTGGTCACCAGCTCACCTTCTTTATTAGCCCGTATGGCACCAGCCTTGCCGGAACAGTATTTGAAAGGGTTATTAGAGTTAAAAAGTTTAGGAGCAGTAGTGTTGACCTTGTCGCTAAAACAACAACTCTCTAAAGAAGGATACTATTGGTTTAATCTTCCCAAAAAGGCCGGATTTCCATTTTTAGCGCTGGTAGAACATACCAATTATCTCAGTCCGGAATATTTTGGTGGGGATCATATCATTTATTGTGGGGATTACCTGGAAACCGATCATGAGTACTTCCAACTCACTCAAGAGGAAATTATCGAACGCTTCTCCCCCAGTCTGAAACGTATTAATCCGGAGTTCCAATCGGATTGGATCAAAAATGCCTGGTTGTACCGCACAAACTATGCCCAACCGGTACCATTCGTCAACCATTCCAAGAATATCCCGGATATTCGCACCCCCATCACTGGTCTATTCTTTGCCAGTATGAGCCAGGTTTACCCGTGGGATCGTGGAACAAATTTTGCGGTAGAAATAGCCCAAAAAGCAGCAAGATTAATGGGATAACCTTTGTGACTCTAAATTCTTGAATAGGCCTAGAAATTACTCATTTTGGCTTAGATCTGTAAGATTAGAAATCTTAAAGATTCAAATCAAAATAAGATTCACGATTCAGAATCAAGGGACAATGATTCACGAAAAGGAATCAAACAAGAAATTTTTGGGTTGGTCCTATATTTAGCCAATAGAATAATAAATTATCGATTATCACCATATATGGTGAGGAATAATAAAAATATCCCCATATATATGGCCAAAAATAGAGTCAAATGATAAATGAATTTCCAATCAAATCCAGACTTTTCTTTAACATTAAAATTCTTAAATTTTTAGAATCTTTAAAGCTGTCACCACCATATCAGCTTGTTCGACCCTTTTTTTTCTGTTAGAATTTAGAATGTAATTGGGGCAACCCTACAGGACTTATTCTAGTCTTTTTCGACTGGTAGACAACTTAATGGGCATTCCGACCCACTGCTACGTACGCAGTGGGCTTGCTTACCTATTACCTGACTGTTCTGTTTCCAATTACCGCAGCACCTAATAGAGGAGGTAGCGTCAATGAACGCTCAGCAAGCATGGCAGAACCTCATCGGGCATTTACAAATGGAAATGCCAAAAGCAGCTTTTGATACCTGGGTCCGCAGTTCTGAATTAATTCAATTTGATGAGAATATTTTCACGATTGGCGTGCATAATGCTTATGCGCGTGATTGGTTGGAGAACCGCTTATCCAGCACGATCGTTCGTCACCTGACAGGTCTTATGAATGAAAAGGTTGACGTAAAATTTGTGGTCTGGCATAAAGAACAGGTGGAATCTGCTTACAAGTCAATCACCGAAACTCCTCCTCAAATCTCACAAAATTCAGTTGAAAATACCAGTCATTGCACTTTCTTGAATTCACGTTATTCCTTTAATAACTTTGTTGTTGGTCCCTCTAACCGCCTGGCTCATGCTGCTTGTTTGGCAGTTGCTGAAAACCCCGCGAAAGCTTACAATCCGCTTTTCCTTTATGGTGGTGTAGGGATGGGTAAAACCCACCTTCTGCATGCCATTGGAAATACAGCCATCAATAACGGATTAAGTGTTCTGTACGTCTCCTCAGAAGAATTCACTAATGATTTGATTAACGCCATCCGCAGTCATAATACTCAATCCTTCCGAGATCGTTATCGCAACATTGATGTGCTCTTAATTGATGACATTCAGTTCATCGCCGGAAAGGAATCCACCCAGGAGGAATTCTTTCACACCTTCAATACCCTGCATGGTCAGGATAAACAGATCGTGATCTCTTCCGATCGTCCCCCCAAAGCCATGAACACCCTCGAAGAACGATTACGCTCACGTTTTGAATGGGGGTTGATTGTTGATATCCAACCACCTGACCTGGAAACCAGAACAGCAATTTTACGATCCAAAGCAGAGCGAAGCGGTCGTCAGGTGCCAAACGACATTCTGGATGCGATTGCGCGCCAGATTCAATCGAATATCCGCGAATTAGAAGGCGCTTTAACTCGTGTACTGGCATTTGCGGAACTCAGTAATTTACCTCTAAGCATCCAGTTGGTTAACTCAGCCTTGGCTGATCTCCTACCGAGACGTGATAAACTATTGCCCGATCAGGTGTTATACGCGGTGGCCAATGCCTTTGGTATCTCACCCGAGAAAATTTTAGGAAGAGATCGCTCCAAAGATGTTGCCCTACCTCGTCAGGTCACGATGTATTTACTAAGAGAAGAAGCGAACATATCTCTCCCACAAATTGGAGAAGCCATTGGCGGCCGCGATCACACCACAGTGATGTATGCATGCGACAAAGTCGCCGATCTAATCGAGCGTGATGATCGGTTGCGTCGTCAACTGATACAAATTCGTGATCAGTTATATGGAAAGCAATACGCCACTGTTTGATTAACTTCGGTTTATACACTCATCCTTTCACTAACTTTTGACAAAAGAACACGGCTGTGTTAAACTTTGTTCCAGTCATTCAGTGGTAATTCGCCGCATTGCGGCTTTGACGTGAGAACGTAAATTGGCTCGAGATCGATGTGCAATCCCCGGCTGAATTCCACAGCGGGGATTTTTTATTCTCAAAAATAATTGACCTATACACAGGAAAACTGTGATGAAATTTTAGAACATTACAAATTGAAAAGGATCAAATAATGAATTCTGTACCATTAAGAATTATTCCCCTGGGAGGTATGGGGGAAGTGGGTCGTAACATGATGGTCTATGAATACAATCGTGAGATTTTGATTGTGGACACAGGCCTTATGTTCCCCGAAAACGATATGCTGGGAATCGATTACATCATCCCGGATTTTTCATACCTTAAAGACAAAAAGGATTGGGTCAAAGGCATCTTCATCACTCATGGTCATGAGGATCACACTGGTGCAATCCGTCATTTTATAGAAGAAATCAAAGCCCCCATTTATGCCACCCCTCTGACGAGTGGTTTGTTAGAAAACAAACTCATCCGTGGTGGTATGTTGGACCGTGCTGAAATTCATACCATCAATGCTGGCGACACCGTTCAGGTAGGCAGTTATTTTAGCGTTGAAACATTTCACGTTTGCCATTCCATTCCGGATGGGATTGGGTTGGGAATTCAGACTCCCGTAGGGCTGGTTGTTCACTCCGGTGATTACAAATTCGATCATACTCCCGTGGATGGCTGGCCAACCGACTATGCCAAGCTGGCAGAGTTCTCCCAGCGTGGTGTGTTAGCTCTTTTAGCTGATTCCACCAACGCCGAGCGCGCTGGTTGGACCCCCTCGGAAAAAGTGATTGAAGATGCCTTGGATAAAGTCTTCCGGGACGCCAAAGGCCGCATCATCATTGCCAGCTTCGCATCATTGATCTCCCGCATGCAACAGGTCGCAAATGCTGCTGTCCGTTACGACCGCAAATTAGCATTTGCTGGAACCAGCATGGTGGATAACGTAAAAATAGCCAGAAAACTTAAGTATCTTAATGTCAGTGATGAACTAATCATCCCGATCGAGCAAGCTCTTAATTTACCTAAATCTAAAGTTATAATCATGTGTACTGGTTCGCAGGGTGAACCAACTTCCATTTTAGGCCGCCTGGCAGTAGGCAAGAATCGCCAGTTCGACGTGATTTCCGGAGATACCATCGTGTTATCTTCTCACCCCATTCCGGGCAATGAAGAAAGTGTCAGCCGTACGATCAACAAACTGTTCGAACGTGGTGCGAATGTGATTTATGAAGCCATCGCCCCCGTACATGTCTCTGGGCATGCTAGCCAGGAAGAGATGAAATTATTATTGCATCTCACCAAACCAAAATTCTTTATCCCCATTCATGGTGAACTAAAACACCTCAAACAACATACCCGTATTGCTCAGGAAGTAGGCATTTCTCCTGATAATATCGAAGTAATCCTGAATGGACAAACCCTGGAATTAGCCCCTCATCGTATCAAACGAGGAAATAATGTACCTGCCAGTTATGTTTTCGTTGATGGTTCCAATGTGGGAGAAATCAGCCCGGATATCATGCGTGAACGTGAAATGATGTCTCAGGAAGGCGTGGTCATTATCACCTTGGTGCTCACCAAAGATGGTGATATTGTAGGTTCACCTGGCATTTCCAGCAGCGGCTTCCTGATGGCTAAAGATGAGGAAGAATTACTTGCGATCACCCGTACAAAAATCGAAGACGCAGTCTTATACGCGAATGGCCACCTCCAAAAGGATGTGGAAAAAGCTGTTCGCAATGTGATCTACAGCGAAACAAGACGAAAACCATTGGTTGTTGTTTCCGTCAATGAACTTGAATAAGTAGAACTAGAATTTATTTTTCCTGTTCAAAGTTTCAGAAAAAAATTATCTTTATCAACCCGATCTCTGATTGATCGGGTTGTGGTTTTAATTGACAATCAAGTAGAATTAATATAACCTAGCTTAAGAAAATTTCCTCTGGAGGGGAACAAGATGAATCCACTTGTTCGATGTCCACATTGCGGTCGTTACCACCAATCAACTTTAGAATATTGCCCCGAAACCGGGTTACCCATCTATATCACCACCAAACCTGAACCACAAAGTGATAATAAAGTCCTGGTTTATTTAGCCATCGCTGCGGGCATTCTTGTCATCATTGCTTGTATTTTGCTTTCCATCTTTGTTCTCCCCCGTTTTCTCAGTGGGGATTTTACTCCTGAGCAACAAGCTCCCGTGATTGTTCCTTCCTTAACCCTGGCACCACTCCAAACCCGCATCGTCGAGAATGGGACTGAAATCGCAACAGCCACCGAAGAGGTGATAAGCCAACCCACAGCCCAACAGACTGACGAACCAGCCCCAACAGCAACCGCTTCGAAATGGGATGCCTGCCCCGGATATGATTATGAATCACAATTACGAGCCGGGATGCAGGCTCAAATTGCCCTGGAACCCCCCTTGCCAAACAGAGTTCGTTCCAGTCCTTCCACCACTTCAAATATCACCGGATTTATCGACCCGGGAGGAAAAGTTGAGATTTTAGAGGGACCATCCTGCGAAGAAGGCTGGATCTGGTGGCGGGTACGCGAACTGGATACTGATTTGGAAGGATGGACAGCTGAAGGCGATGCTGATAGTTATTGGGTAATCCCGCTTCCATAACCCATTAATAATTAATAATGGAAAAGATTCTTGTTTCCGGATTGATCAATATCGAAACAACTTTAAAAATTGATCAATTTCCACTGCAATACTATCCAGTCACTTACCCCTTCCATGGGATTCAAAGCACAATCTCCGGGGTGGGATTGAACCTGGCAAAGGCTTTAACCATCCTGGGGTCTGAGGTAAATTTCCTCTCAATCATCGGTAATGAACAACTGATTCGAACTGAGTTAAGCTCTTTGGGGATTGATGACACGTCTATCCTGGCTGACTTGCAGGATACTGCTCAATCTGTCATCCTCTTTGACAATTCAGGCAAACGACAAATCCACACCGATTTGAAGGATATCCAAGAACAGGCTTTCCCGAAGCATTTATTTGAGAAAGCTCTCAATAATTCCCAAATTGCTCTGTTGTGCAATATTAATTTTAATCGCCACCTGCTTGATGTAGCTTCTCACCGGCAAATTCCGATCGCAACCGACGTACATGCCATCAGTCAAATTGATGATGAATACAATCAGGAGTTCATGGCAGCAGCTAATATTCTATTTCTCAGTCATGAGAATCTTCAGGAACCTCCGACTTCCTTTATCCAGAGATTATGGTTGCACTACAACAATCAAATCATCGTTATCGGGATGGGAGAACATGGGGCGATGATCGCATTAAAGAAGGAAAACCGCATCTTCCATATTCCTGCCATTCAAGTTCGCCCGATTATCAACACAATCGGTGCTGGCGATGCGCTATTCTCTTCTTTTGTTTTTACTTACCTTCATTCAAATGATCCACTCAATGCATTGCAGCATGCGGTATTGTTCGCATCACACAAAATTGGTACCAATGGAGCAGCCAATGGGTTTCTCACATTTTCTCAATTGAATGAGTTGTTCATGCAACATAAAAATGAACTACGTCCTGAGGTAATCACATTTTAGGTAAAAAAACTAGTACAATACTAAAAGAGCAATTATTTTCATTTATAAAGGATAGAAATTATGCAAACCCCTTCTCTGGCAAATCTTAAAAATCTGCTGGTTTATCCATTCAAAGATCAAAAGGCTGGGACCAAGATTTTAATTGGCAGTCTCCTCGTTTTTGGCAGTCTGATTATCCCAATTCTGCCCATTCTATTTGTTTTGGGGTATATCATCAAAATCTCCAGAAGAATTATTAATGGAGATGGTCAACTCAGCATGCCCGATTGGGATAATTGGGGTGAGTATCTGAGTGAAGGTTTCAAGTGGTTTGCGGTAGTGTTAATCTTTTCCATCCCATTGATCATTGTGTTCACCACCGGTTACTCTTTTTATATGTTGAGTTTTATAGGACTTGCCTTTGTTGAAGAGACTTCAGGTGCAGTAGCATTATCAATTATTCTCCCATTTTTGGGGATGGGTGTGCTATTCATTTCAATCTTTATTGGAATTTTCCTGGCAATCCTTGAGGCTTTCTTCCTGCCAGCCAGTTTGATGCATGTTGTCCATACTGGTAAATTTTCTTCCGCCTTTAAAATCGGTCAATGGTGGCCAATTTTCAGGAAGAACATTCTTGGTTTCATCGTTGCGATCATTTTCCTGTTTGGTTTTTATTATTTTCTGATGATGGTATTTTCAGCCCTTTATATGTCCATTATCCTATGTTTTATCCTTCCTTTGGCGATGGCACCTTTGTCCTTCCTGATGGGTCTGTGGACAATCCCTTTGTTCGCACAAGCCTACCGTGAAGCAATGCCAGAAGCAGAAGATGAAGAAAAAATGGGTTTAAGCACCGAGGAATAATAAAAATCCCCCCCTTACTCTGTAACGAGAGGGAATCAATAAGGGTCTGAATTATCAGACAACTGCACCAATCAGGTGGTTCGAGAAGTTGGTTTATTGTGGATTCTTGAGCTTTTCTTGTTCAATCGCAGCCAATTGACGTGCATTAATGAACGTCATCACCACATAGATACTGAACAAAAGAATTGTTAATGCCAGGATCACAAAATCGTAAACCGTGAAGGTCCCAATAATGGTTTGCACCTGCGGGTTCCCTGCAAAAAATACAATCATATTCGTCAGGATCAGGATCACCCGTACTTCTGTTGGACCAAGCCCTATGTAGGAAATTCGAAATTCCCCGCGCACATAGGTCGTGATATAAACCAAATTCGCCATTAATAAATAACCAACCAAAGCAATGAGCGCCAGGCGAAAATCTACATAAGGGGAAAGGGCGACCCCAAACATCACCAATACTTCACCCAAACCATCCATGGCATGGTCCACAAAAAAACCATACTGAGGACGTTCAATTTTGCGATATCTTGCCAAGGTTCCATCCAGGCTATCTCCGAACCAGTTGATCATCAATCCCAAACTTGCCAACCACAAAAAAGCATGATTCTGATTGGTTAGAACATAACTTACTGCCACCAAAATAGTTCCCAGGAAGCCTAGAATGGTTAATTTATCTGGTGTTACCCAGGCAGGCATTTTTTTGGCTAACCAACTTAAGGCAGGCCGTTCTAATGGACCTAAGAGTATCTTATTAACCCGGGTATGTTGATGCTGTTTTTGTTCCATTATTCATTCCTCTCCCAAGAAAATCAGGCCAAACTGTATAAAACATAGCCCATTGTTCAGGTGTTCTTCGAATAAAATTCTCAGCGATGGTTAGAACATGTTCTGCATTTTCTTTTAATTCTACATCACGATCTTTAATTTTAGTAAGTTCAATTAATTCAGATGCATGTAAAATGTAGCGGTCATCCGATTGGCGAATAGTTGCCAACAGCATGATGGGTGTTTCAGTACGAATTGCCATTTGTATAGTGGTAACAGGGATTGCACTTGGCCTGCCAAAGAACTTCGGGGATATATGCCCTCCTGGCCAAGGACGGTCTACCCCTGTAATCACCGTTCCTCCTGCCCGTAAATGCCTGGTTGCCTTCTGAAATGTTTCCATCGACAACGATTCCACCAAAAGACCAGATTTCCTGCGCAATTCGTTATGCCATTGATAGCCAGGATTTGGGTTAGGATATGCCAATACCAGAGGAATCGCCCCAGCCAATGCTATTGCATACCCACTCAGATCAAATGCCCCCATGTGCAAGATCAACCCCAGTGTTTTTTCTCTCCCGGATTTCACCCTGCGAATGAAGTATTGCAAATTATCATCGAATTGAATCGTCTCACGAATTCTTTGTTCAAATCGCATGCAATGAAAATAATCATACAGGCTTTTGCCACTCGAATAATACACCTGCTTCACTCGATTCTGAAGTTCATCTTCCGTTAATTTTCCTTCACTCACTACCCATTGATTGTTACGAACTGCATTTACTTGTTCGTTATTTTTATTTTTTATAATACGGTCGACAACCAAACTAATAACTTTTTTTCCTGCACGTGGAGGCAGTTTTTCTCCTAGAAATAATCCAAGTCGATTAATGGAGGGGGATAAAAGAAAATTCTGTGCCATTGTAGATTTCATCATAAACCAAAAAACTCAATCTGATTCCTTAACAAGATTGATTATAAAGGTTTTTGAATCGAAGGTACAAGAGGGTCTATGAAACTTTTGGGATGAATTTTCGTATTAATATATACATGCGAAAACTTGTTGAAAATTGAGGTTAACCTCTGTATGATGGAAGAAAGTGAAAAAACAATAATGGAAGAAAATATTCATACTCAACCAGAAAAAGAAATATCCGAAAAAGCACCTCTCACAGAACAAGATCTCCTGAACAAACGCATTGAAAATGTGGGATGGGGGTTCTTTCTGGTGCTAATTGGCGGACTGTGGCTGGTTCCGGATCGATTCGTCCCCGAAGGTACATGGTTGATTGGTGCAGCTTTAATTCTATTTGCAATCAACATTATGCGTCATCTCAACCACATCCGCATGAGTAATTTCACTTTGATTTTAGGGGTGATCGCACTTGTCATTGGAATATCCGATTTTTTCAGTGTAGATTTACCATTCCTCCCGATCCTGCTTATCATCATCGGAGGGAAATTACTCTTGCAACCAATATTTGAAAGACACGAATAATATAATTTATCCATCCACCAGGCTATCGCCTGGATAATTTTTGAGGAGAGAAAATGAGAAGAAGTAATTTTAATCAAATCTTTTGGGGGTTGGTGGTTCTGGTTGTTGGTGTTTTGTTTTTAGCACAGAACCTTGGTTACCTTCAGGATTATTCATTTTGGCGTTATTTACCCGCTTTTTTGATTATCTTAGGCCTTTATCAGCTATTCATAAATAAATTCCAGGCTTGGACTGGTTCTGTGTTGGTCATTGTAGTCGGCACTTATCTGCTTTTAGCCACCTTACAAATCATCTCCTGGGGTACCTTTGCCTCTTTGATCTGGCCAACTATCCTGATTATGGTTGGTCTCACCATCATCATTCATAGAGGGAATATGGGAAAACCTTTTCAAACTACGGAATCCAGTGATGGTAAAGTTTTTGCCAGCTTTGGAGAACAAAAAAGCCGTATCAGTGATCAGAATTTCAAAGGCGGAGAAGTATCTGCCATGTTTGGTGGGTCAAAACTTGATTTACGTGATGCTAAAGTTTCACAACCTCCTGCTCGCATCCAAACAACCACCATGTTTGGTGGGGTTGAGATTTATGTACCAATGGATTGGGATGTAGACATTCAGACAGTAAATTTCTTTGGTGGTTCCAGTGATGAACGCCATTCCAACCAATCAGCCAAGGATGTTCCAGACCTGATAGTTACCGGAACAGTAATGTTTGGCGGATTAGAAGTTAAATCATAATCTATCTTTTCAATCAAAAAAACCATGCTTTTATGAGCATGGTTTTTTTAGTTAAATCGATTTCTAGTCTGGTTTAGGCGTATCTTCTGGTTTGGTTAATAATAATATTTCCTGGGATTGTTTATCCAGCTCCGACCGATCATGTCCTAATTTTGAGTTACTTAACATGCTTTCAATCGCCTCTTTGAGCCCACGTTTACCAGGCTTTCTCTTCAACATTGCTTTTAAATTATCAGCAAATACATTGGTTAATTGCTTGGAAATTCGTTGAATGGATTCATTGGACAAGCGTTTGCCATTTTCAAACCAAATTACGGCAGCATACCCCATAACCACAGTCATTGAGACTGCAATGGCAGCGGAGAGGATCCAACCTGGAATCCCCCCCAATTTACTTAACTCATAAAATATAGTTCTACCCAAAAAGCCTAGCCCAAAGGAAACCACTAGCTCTCTGGCACGTTCTAAGGTGATTTTGTAATTGTAAATTCTGGCTATCCCTAAAACCATAACCGATTGTGTGACAGCCAATGGCAGAAAATCGATGATCGGAAGCGGGGTTAATGCGATTGCTGCGGATACAGATGCTGCCGATATAATGGAACGCCAGGCCAACTGCCAGCGATATTGTGGGAGTGCTTGCCCCAATGCCGCGATGATTCCTGGTTCTGTAATCGCGATCATTTTTAATAACGCAGGGATATTATCACCACTGCGGGCTGAAACAGGCAATATTTGATCCGGATGCAGGTTCAGAGCTTTAGCACTGTGATCAATCAACACCTTGATTTCTCTTTTCACCAAATCCTGTTTGTTCAGCACCACCACGTAAGGTTTTCCCAGATTCGCCAACCTTAGATACAGATCCAACTCCGTTTGTTTGATGCCCTGAATAGCATCGAATACAATAATCAGAAAATCTGATTCAGCTGCTGCATCCAACGCGATTTGTCTTTCCCGTTCACCAACTTCACCAATGGCGTCTGCGCCAGGGGTATCGACAACCGCAAATATACCGGTATCCGCGACTTGTGTGTCTCTGGTTGTGCCAGGTAGTGGGCCAACCATGGCTTTTTCATTTTTTTGATGAATCAATTGGTTATAAAGAGTTGATTTCCCTACATTGGCTGGACCAACAATTGCAATTTTGTGTTTGCTGCCAAAGGTCATCTTCATGTGATCCGCCCCTAGCTTGAATAGCAATTGCAGCATATTCGTTTTCGATGGGAATGCCTGGATCAGGTCAAGAAAAGTCTTTTTCTCAGCTGAGGGCAATTTCTCCCAAACACTGTCGAACACAAACCTTGCGTCTGGAGGTAATTTATTTATCAGATCTTCAATCGTTGGCAAATGAATTCTCCTTGATTAATATCTTTTCATTATCCTACCATATCCTATCCTGGGTCAATATAATTTATACCTTTCAAAGTGACTACAAGTTCGATTTTTTTTATTTTAATCAAATTTTAATGTATTTGACTTTTGTCAATGCTTTATTGTTTTGATTGTGATATCTTGAACAAGCGGGGAGTTTTTATTCCCAATAAGTTTCATCCAAACAAACTATAAAGGAGGAAAATAAATGCATAAAGTCAAATTAAGTTTTATCCTTGGCTTGGTTCTTCTGCTCACCCTGGTGATTTCCGGCTGTCAACCAACCGAACCACAAGTTGAACGTGTAGTAGAAACCGTGGTACATACTGTTGTTGTCGAACCAACCGCATTACCAACTGAAGAACCGCCACCCCCACCAGACCATTCAGATATTGTGGCTGCCTGGGAACAAAGTCCACACGGTAACACGTACGACCTTGGTAAAGGACCAAACACTTTCTGCTCCCGATGTCACTCTCCGCAAAATTGGGATCCGGAAGCAACAGTCGATCGTCCACCAAATTGCGTTACCTGCAAATTCGCAACTGATGCTGAGTTACGAATCGCAACTACAATGGATTTTGTAGAAGAAGAAGATTGGGTTGGTATTACCTGTGAAACTTGCCATAGAGTTGAAGATGGGGTTGTACAGGAAGGACTTGCCTGGTTGAGCCCACTCACTGGTGAATACATGGATGTAAATACACCAAATGAGATCTGCACCAACTGTCACCTCACCTCACAAGGTGTTTCAGCCACCGGTGGTCGTGGTGTTACCCATGAAATCTATTTAGGCGGAAGTGCCCATAAGAATTGGGCTGGACAGCTTTCTAACACACACAAGCCTGAATACTGTTCAGATTGTCACGATCCACACACACAACAACCAAAAGATTGTATTGATTGTCATGAAATCAATGCTGCCGAACACGCCAAAGGTAGTTATCCTGAGATGGCTGCAAAAGTGACTTGTATAGGATGCCATGAGGCATCAGGTATGGATATCGGTCCTCATCCGGATGAAGCCATGGGTGGTATTTGGGTTCCTGTTTTAACAGAAATGAGCCGTTCAGGAGAATTAACATCTTCTGCAGTTGTCTCACACAGTGTACAGTGGTTGGTAGGTTGTGATCGGTGTCACTTTGAAGGCAATATTCATGAATTACCCCCCTTAACAGCAGAAGGTGACCCGGTAACTGAAGAAGTGGAAGGATAGTAATTAAATCCTTTCATAGAAAGTATTACGACCTAATCTTGAAAAAGGTTTTTTCCTTCATCATTTTAGGTGGCAACGATAAGTAAGAGACATTATTAATAAGTCAGTTGGGTGGTGGGGAACCCTCACCACCCAACAAAGGTCTATCAATGAAAAAATCAAAATCAAATCATCGGCGATCTATACCACTTTTTTTTACTCTAGTGCTACTCTTAATCATCTCTGGGTGTCAAACCAATGGGGAAGAGGGTTCCATTAACCTTCCGCAAGCGAAACCTGATAATGAATCACCTTTAACAAGTCAGGAACCTTTAGTGGAATCGGAAGAAGAGATCAAGGAATCTTCCAATCAGGAAGAACCTAAAGCGCAGGAAAATGACCCGGAATTGATCAATTTGCAATGGGAAAAAAGCACTCATGCCACTACATTTGTCACTGATCCTAACAATCAGAATAATTCCTGTGCAAAATGCCATGCGCCAATCGAGTGGATGCCCACCATGGATGACTTACCAGAGAGTTGTTTTACCTGTAAATTTGAATTAAGTGAACCTCCCAAGCTGATCGATGAGTCACAATGGCAATCAATACCCTGTAAAGTATGTCACGAAACCGATAAAAAGGGGAAAGTTGTGCCGGAATTCAGCTGGTTAGAAGTAGCAGCATTGGAAGAATATGCTGCAGTAGAAAATGCGAACGAGCTTTGTATGAAATGTCACGCTCCATCCAATATTCCAGAACACATTGCGATCCAACTCGGTGGGGCTCATGCTGGTTTTCAATGTACTGATTGCCACAATGCCCATGAACTGACCACATCATGTGGTGATAGTTCTTGCCATGAAACATTACAGGATCCGGATAAAATAATTCCTGGTCATGATGAAGATCATAGTAATGTGGCTTGTGAAGCCTGTCATGATGCCTCAGGAGTAGAGGTGGGTCCGGATGAACAAACTGGCATCTGGACAACCTTTGGAACCTGGTCTGTTGATGTGGATGGTATTACCGAGACTGGGAAAATTCCATTCGTTTCCCATAATACCGTTTTGGAGGCGAAATGCGAACGTTGTCATTTTTCCAATAACCCCTGGGAATTGAGTGTGGATATCGAAATACCTTAAAAAGGATAAAGAATCATAGAGGAGAAACTATGGACAAGACTGGAAGAATTATCAAAATAATTGCAATCATTTTTATGGGCATGACGACTGCCATGAATCTTATGGGTGGTGCTGGCACTTCTTGTGTTGCCTTCTCAAATAATGTTGGTTATCGCATGGCGTTTAAAGAAATTATGGATGTGCGATGGATTTATCAGGTGCTTGTGGTAACAACTGTTGCTCTTGGTATCGCGGGCATCTGGTCAACAGTAAAATTAATCCGTGGCGGTAAAAGTGTTTACAAGACCGCTCTTATCATTCTGGCAATTGGCACCGTGTTAGGTGCAATTCATTATTTCACCTCACTTGGGTTACGCGGAAAAGCTGCTCCAGCCAATGTTAAATTCTATTTGAATGTCATCACCCTACTCATCTTCCTGGCACTAAATCTACCCGGGATTCGCAACAGAATCGATTTCTCGTCACGTGGTGATGGAAAAGCCAGTAAGGCAGCTGCAGCAGGAATGGCGGCTATCGTAATGGGTATTATTACGTTGACCGTGTTTGATTGGGCGGCTCCTACCCACACATTAAATGGAGAAAATTGGGTGTATGTTTTTTACACACCATTAATGGTTTTTGGAACGGTCTTTTTTGTTGGTGGACTCGGCAGCTTAATTTGGTCTATTGTCTCCATATTTAACCAGGAAGTACAAAAGAATCCATTGGAATTGTCCGAAAATATTTAAATTTAGTTTAGTTGATTTTGATGAAACTACCTGGAGCCCATTGTCTCAATCATGGCAATATTATAAAGTTGGTCTATGTTCAGAATTTTTATTTCTCCACGAGAGACTTCAACTGCCCCTTCGTTTTTTATTGTCTTGATTGATCGACTAATGGCTTCAGGTACTGTCGTCGCTAATGCGGCAAATTTTTGATTGTCATGTTGATATCGATTAATAGAAATCTTGCCATCATCACTTAAATAGATAATGACCTTGGCAACCCTGGCAATCACTGGGCGACTAAAAAGGTCTTCATAACGGCTGAACAAAAGCCGGTTTCGTTTTGCCATTGTCATTAACAATCCCGTTCCAAGTTCGGGGTATTTTTTCATTAATTGATGAAATCGTTCACAGGAAATGCACCAGGTCACACAATCGTGAACAGCAACCGCTGTGACAGTATTATTTCCACCATCCAATACTGGAACTTCATTGAACATTATTACAGGTTTAATACTGGTTATTAGTGATTCCTGACCCTGAATGCCCATTTTGTAAAGATGAAGATGCCCCTTAAAAATCACAAACAGACCAGCACACTCTTCGCCTTCATGAAAAAGAATGGAACCGGCTTTAAAATTTCGAATTTGTCCCGCAAAAACAATGTCTGTAATGGCAGTTAATGGTAGCCCCTTAAAATGCGGGACATTCGCTAATCTTGTTATCAGGTTCTTATTGCTGTAGGCATCCATAGTTCCCTTTCATCAATACTGCCATTTTGTTCATTATCAGATGCAATAAAGAAATTGATGGGTCCGATCTCAAAGATAAACAGTGTAATTTATTGTTATTCTTAATCGTACAAAATAAAGGTCACAATTACAATTCTGATCTTCATTACGTTTAATTCAGTATTTGGTTTACAAATATTTCTTAATGGTTCAGGTTTTGATAATTCCACGAAAATGATAATTTAAGGAGCAACCTTTCATCATTATCTAATCTATGGATTTTCAAACTTTAATGACCGATTGGGAATATAAAATTTCACCGTCTTCAGGGTCATATCATATAACGATTCAAATTTTCGATATTCATCCTCAGGGGCAAATCCCAGCAGATAGAATTGTTGATTCTGATTAAACATAACTGCGAAAAGTTTACCTTTGATCTTTATGTTCTCCTGAAGCCCTTCAAACTCAGCCATAAAACCTGTGTACCCATCAATTTTGCGGTTTTTTGGTTCCTCAAATTGAAAATCCTTAAATTCATGCTCAGAAAGAAATTCCCATAATTGATCCGTTGTTCGTTCCTGATCCAATAAGCCGCCATACCCATAGAAGCCAGGGCCAACCATCGCTTGAGAATCTGGTGACATCATTTCGAATCCCCCGGGGACCTCCTTAAAAGTGTAGTTGTTGATTTTTTGAATTTCAAAACCACCTTCATCGGTAAAATAGACACCCCCATACAACCTGGATTTTGGTGTACTCAAGGCACAGCCTGTGATAATTATGAATATCAATGGAAAGAATAAATATCTCTTATCAAAATTTTTTATCATAAATTTCTCAATCTCCATCAAGCCAGAGGTGGAACAATGAAAAAATAGTAACAGATTCCGGACATAAATCCGAAATCTGTATAGATTTACCTTGATAATTTTAAATTATTTTATGGGATTACTCTGCTTCGATGTAACTCAATCCAGCAATCCCTGTTAATAACCCATCAATAAAAATACCTGAAATACGATCACCATCACCGTTGTACCAGGTGTAGGTTGATTTTATTTTTCCATCATCAGTACGGAAATATTCCTCATACAGAAAACCCGGCGACTCAAGCAAGTTGGCCATCACTGGATAAGGAATTACTTTGTCGCGATCATAAATGGCTTTCAATTCTTCATACATATCCCAGGTAACAGTATCCAATACGAAATCTGTGGGGTGTGTGAAGCTAGAAACACTCTTTTTGTAGACAATACCATCGGTCGTCACACTGATGTATCCGATCATCCCATCCCAGGGCATTTGATACAGATAAGTCATCTTGTGTTCAGGTCGTGGTTTAAAAGCTTCCGTGCTTTCTTTGCCTGGAATTGTCATGATCCGGTCAAGGTCAGCTTCTTTGGATTCGTTCACAATCACATTAATCCAACCCTGATACACCGGACCAGCCATCAGGCCACTGTAATTGGTTGGCACATCCCCAGCGGGTTGCCCCGCAGATCCTTGTTGTCCACTTCCTGAAGGTTCCTGCACGGTTGGCGAAGAAGATATATCCACCCCTTCCGGATATCCCACCAATTCGACCGCATCGATCTCCACGCCACCCCAATTCATCATGCCTTGATCAACAAAAATAACTACTGATTTGGCATAGAAGACTTCATCCAATTCAACGGTGTGTGTCCACCTATCCGGACAGTCCGAAACTTCTTCCGGATCCCCATACCAAAGCAACCAGGCTTCGTTGTCAGTGTCAATAAACTGGATTTCTACAACTTGGGAAGGGTTTAATGACTGATATATCACCAATTCCGTGGGAATGACTGGCGTATCGTAAAAGACCTCAATGTATTCTTCGGTATCAATATACGCTGGTGACCATGCTTTTGAGTTAGAGCCACAGGAATTCACATCCGGTGCCCCGGTAGCCTGCCTGGCAGACCAATCCGAGGAGCTGTATTCGGAACTGGCATAAGCATCGTTGGCCCATTGGCGAATAACCTGAGGTTCACTCACCACTACCTCTTCAGCTGCTGGTTCTATTGGCGCAATTGGTTGTTCAAAGGTTTCGTCATTGGCAAGCTGCTCTCCATCTGCCCACTCACCACCGTCTTCAAACGAAGTATCCATGGGAGCTGCTTCGAAGAATTTGACTGAATCAAGCACATCATCATACGTATCCTCAAATTCCTTCCAGGCATCTTCCGGGGCGATCCCAAACATCATGAATTGTTGCATAGGCTCCACCATCACAAGGAAGATCTTCCCTTTCACGGCTACGCCGGCTTGTTCCCCTTCAAATTCTGCAATCAAACCTTTTTTATCATCCACTTCATAATTCTTAGGTTTTTCAAAATCAAATTGACTGTTTTCCGGATTGGTCACCATTTCCCACATGTCTTCGGTTGTTTGTTCCTGATCTGTCAGACTGCCAAACAACTGCATCCCCGGACCCACTTCAGGGATGCCATCATTAGCTGTCATCTCAACACCAGCCAGGATCTCATTAATCGTATAATCATCCAGCTTTTTAAAGGAAAAGCCACCTTCTTTACTGGTGAAAATATCCTCACTTTCTTCACTGGAGAAAATACCTTCATCTTCCCCACCACCTGATGATTTTCCCAAATTACATGCCATGGATACAACCAAAACAAGAATAATGATACCTAAAAACACGATTTTTCTTTTTTTCATCTTTCCTCCACGATCACAACTACCTTTTTCCTTATAATTTGACTTTTGAAATTTTATCCTTGAGTCTACTATCAACAAACCTTTCACCTTTTCTTAGAAATCATAAGTAACCAATTTTTTCTCTCCTTTCAATTTCTTCCTTGAACCCATTGGTTAATTTTCATGAATGCTCCCCCACTTCATTTGGGATATATTCGATATTGGCAGCTCAAATATTTTCTTTTGAAATAAATCTACCCAAATCACCGTCCCGGCAGGAAAGGATTGAAATTGTTTTGAGAGTTGTATAGCTACACCATTTCCATCATAGGACCACAATCCGATTTCAATTGGAAATTCACCTGAAAATAACTCCTGACGATTTAAACCATCCAGATTAATCTGAATAATTTTGTAGGAATCCGCGTTTAAGGTCGGGTCTGAAACCGCTGCCATGAAGATTTGAATATATGAATTATCGATAACCTTGGGAAGTGCGTAAGAATAGTACCAACGGGCAGGTTCAAATTCAGCAATTTCCACACATCTGAAATCTTCCACCTCACAGCGCAGCAGCGACCCAGAATACCCTGTCTTAGAATTGGAAAGAATCAATCCCTTCCCAATGTTGTACCAGTCATATCCATCAACACCTAAAATAGGCATTGTGATCGCCTTCTCCTTATTTACCAATTTAATCGTCCCCGGTTCGACAGGTTGGAGGGAATCAGCAGAAGTTGATACCAGAAAATTTGTATCATCTGGCGACATCGCTAATAACCGGTAGATGATTTCCTGATAATCAGATGCATTCTCCCAAATCCGGTCAATTTTTTCGTCCTCTAAATTCATCAACCTCAAACCATTTTCAACAAAAGCAACCTTTGATCCATCCTCTGAAAAGAGGGGGCTGCGGATGGCAAATTTCAAATGATCTTCATCATTAATCTTCTCCAGCTGATTTGTACTGGTTTCTAATTCTTGTATTTGTCGAATAACCTTCTTGCCTTTACCGTCTTTTCCAGAGAGAATTAATTGATAACCATTGGTATACACCAGATGGTCTCCCATTAATGAAACATCGAAATCAATTATTGGTTGACCTTCATTCGTAATCTGGACGAAACCGATACCATCTGTGGACAATTGCCATATCTGCCCTTGTTTCAGATAATACAAAGAGGCTGGCAATAGATCATCGTTTGATCGGGTCTTTTCTGAATTGTTCATAGAATTCTCCGTTCGTTGAACCTGATTACCACAATTGGTTATCAACATAGCAAATATGGGGATAAAGATTGCTAAAAAGATTTTTCCTTGTTGTGGTTTCAAAATCAAATCTCCATCTGATCCTTCCTGTAAGATTTACTATTTAACGACAAAAACCAATAAATCCTTCTATTTTGAATAATCGTAGCAAAGCACCGTCACAAATTCGTCAAAAAATTCGATAAAATAATGAAAATTGATAGATCAAAAACAATCTATAATTATTTAGTACCTACCAAGAATTAAAACAATCCATTAACCAGGAGACTTATCTGATGACCATCAACAAACCCATTACTCATGGCCGTAGTTATAAAATTGTTTGGGGGATTGCTTCTTTAGGCACTTCGTTGATTTCGGGTATTTTTGGTGCATTACTTCCAATCTTTTATCAGGATTATTTAGGTCTCTCCGCCCGATGGATTGCCGTTGCATCGCTCGTGTATGCTCTTTGGAATGCCTTTAATGACCCCCTCTTTGGTTATATTACCGATAATACCCGCTCCAGACACGGTCGACGTATCCCTTATATGCGTTTTACAGCTCCGTTTCTGGCCTTAACTTTCATTCTGGTCTGGTTCGCACCAGTGCAAGCCGGTCAAACGGCCATCTTCTGGTGGATGCTGGTCAGCATGCTTTTGTATGATACCTGTTATACCATCATAGGATTGGTGTATTCAGCGCTTTTGCCAGAAATTACTGAATCCGACAATGAGCGCAATGACCTGCAAATCTCCGCTTCCTTATTTGGGCTGCTGGGTATGTTGTTAGGCTTCATCATTCCTGATTTGTTCCGCCCTAAGGCCGGAGGAGATCCCAGCTTTGTGCCTTTGCAAATCGCGATGGTGGTAGTTGGTGTTGTAGGCGCGTTGATGATTGTTGCAACGACTTTGAAAGTGAAGGAGCGTCCGGAATTTACACAGGTCGACAAACCAATCAGTTTGCGTGATTCACTGAAATTTACATTTTCCAGTAAATCCTTCTTAGTATTGGTAGCAGCTAACTTTATGTCCATTTTGATGTCATCGCTGGTAACTGGTTCTGTTTTTTACCTGGCTGATTATGTAGTAAAAATGAACACAATGATCCTGTTAGCCTGTATCTTTATCCCTTTGATTATTGGAGTTCCGTTAACTAAGCTTTTCACCAAACGCTTTGGGGTGGTTGGGGGAAACCAGGTATTGCTATTAATTGCTGCGGCTGGATTGCTATCCATGATGGTGCTTCCGAATGCGCTGATACCAGTGTGTCTGGCATTGGCAGGTTTTGGATTATCCGGTCCCCAAACCTTAACCAACGTGCTTTTTGCACAGGTAGCCGATGAGGATGAAACCCGGTCTGGTGTACGTAGAGAAGGTTCTTTTTTTGGTGTCAATGCGCTTATCACAAAACCTGCCCAATCATTAGCGATTGCTCTTAGTCCTTTTATATTAGAAGCAACCAATTTTGTTACCCGCGAACAAAATCAGGGACAGATCTTTCTCAATCAACCTGAGAGTGCGTTAACCGGTATAAAAATCATTACCGGATTAGTACCCGGTATTGCCATGTTGCTAGGAGCAATCATTTTAATCTGGTATCCATTGCGAGGGGATTATCTGAGCAAAATCCAAAGAAAAGTATTAGAAATGCACACAGAAAAACACAACAAATTGCTCATCCAGGAAGAAAAAAGCTAATTGTATAAACAATTAAATATTTTTAAGAAAAAAGTGAACATTTTAATAGTATAATTTTTATGTTGGAACTCAACATTTCAGGTTTTTTCAATTAATAGCGTTAAAAATCACGCTCAAACCTCATAAAAAATCAAAATATCATCCAACATTCAACTGATCAATTTATTTGATCATCTAATAGAATCATCGGTAAATATCAAGGAGGTGCCAAATCGACTGAGAATTCAGTCCATGTAGTCGAACTAACGCACATTACAAATTGAAAGGAGGAACTAATGACCGTTCAGAGTACGATCATTCGTCCGGAGGATGATTTGCAGGAATTTTTTCAAAATCCAAAATACAAACCTTATGGATTGAAAAACTTCAAACAAATTCCCCAAATCAACAAACTCACGGATGAACAAATTTTCGACATAGAGGTAGTGGCTCGCGTACTCCCCTTCCGCACTAATAATTACGTAATAGATGAACTAATCAACTGGAAAAACATCCCCAATGATCCAATCTTTGTGCTAAATTTTCCCCAAAAGGAAATGCTCAAAAAGCACCATTATGATCGGATCGCTGCTTTGCTGCAAAGTGGAGCAGATGAAGAGTTAATCACCCAAGTTGCCAATAAAATTCGAGCGGACCTCGATCCCCATCCCGCTGGTCAATTAACCAAAAACCGTCCATCACTCGATGGAAATGTTTTACCCGGCGTACAACATAAATATCGCGAAACCATGTTGTTTTTCCCCACCCAGGGGCAAACCTGCCATGCTTATTGTACGTTCTGTTTCCGATGGCCTCAGTTCACTGGCATTGCTGATTATAAATTTGCCATGTCAGAAATTGAGCCTGTCATCAAATACTTGCGCAAGCATCCGGATGTCACCGATATCCTTTTTACAGGGGGTGATCCGTTATTTATGAAAACCAAAGTTTTGGAAGGGTATATAGATGCTTTATTAGAAGCTGACCTTCCAAATTTGCGAACCATTCGTATCGGAAGCAAAGCCTTAGCCTATTGGCCATATCGCTTCCTAACCGATAATGATGCAGATGAACTGCTGGTCTTATTCGAGAAAATTGTATCAAGTGGTATTCACTTATCCATCATGGCACATTTTAACCACTATGTAGAATTATCTACCCCAGCTGTTGAGTTAGCGATCAATCGCATTCGCCAAACCGGTGCTCAAATTCGGGCTCAGTCTCCTGTCATGAAGAACATCAACAATGATCCGGATGCCTGGGCTACCATGTGGCAACGACAGGTGGAATTAGGGGTAGTGGCTTACTATATGTTTATCGCCCGCAACACCGGTGCACAACACTACTTCAGCATTTCATTAGATGAAGCCTGGAAAATCTTTCGTAAAGCATACCGCCAGGTTTCCGGCATTGCCCGCACCGTGCGTGGACCTGTAATGTCTTGCGATCCCGGAAAAATCCAGGTGTTAGGGGTGAATGAAATTATGAATGAGAAAGTATACACATTAAGAGCGTTGCAACACCGCGACCCCAAACACGTGATGAGACCTTTCTTTGCAAAATATGACCCAGAGGCGGTTTGGTTCGATGATCTCAAACCAGCCTTTGGAGATGAAAAATTCTTTTTTGAATAAACGAATCATAGATGAAAAAACCCCGAGATTCAAGTAACCTCGGGTTTTTTTTATGTATGTGTCATTATCATTTTTTAGTTGATCGGGCAAAATCAATCCATGGTTATACCGAAAAAATCCTCCTTCCTAATGCCAAAAAGAACGCAGGAAATTAATTTTTTCATAAAGATGATGAACACCACCGCCATCATGTTGATTGAAAGGATAAACCCGGATCTGTTTCGATCCTTCATAATGGTTATAAGCTGCAAACACTGTTGAAGGAGGACATTTATCGTCCATGAGAGCAGTGGAGAATAGGGCTGTGGCTCGCGCTCTTTTGGCAAAATTCATCCCATCGAAATAGGATAACGTATTAAATACTTGTTCAACCCGATCACGGTGCACTCTGCAGAATATCACGATTTCCTGATAAGGATAGCTATCAATCAGTTGGGTGGCTCGTTTGAAATCACATAAAAATGGGACGTCAGGCATAACAACTGGAATATCCGGCATTAAACCAGCCACTGCCAGGGCAACCCCACCACCCTGACTACCTCCGGTGATAGCAATTCGGTCAACATCAATTAATGGGTGTTCTTTGGCAGCTTCCACAGCCCGCAGCCCATCAATATACAGGCGGCGGTAATAATAAGTCTCTGGGGCAAGGATTCCGCGAGTCATAAAACCCGGAACCTGCGCGCTGGATCCAGTTTCCAATACATCTGGAGTATCGCCTTCACGCCATTCACTGCCCTGACCTCGGCTATCCATCACAAAATGGGCAAAGCCTGCATTCGCCCAAGTCAACCATTCTATTGGTCTTCCTCTTCCGCCGCCATATCCCACGTATTCGACCACACAAGGCAATCGCTCACTGGTCTTTTTGGGAAGAATCAACCACCCCTTGATCGGTTGCCCGGCGTATCCCGGGAATGAAACATCAAAAACATCCACCAAATCCAGTGGTTCCACTACTTTTCTGAATACTGCCTGCATCGGTGTATTATGGGCAAATTGAATGGATTGTTCCCAAAATTCATCAAAGTCCTCTAAGGCTGTCAACGTAGGTTTGTAGGTCTCTAATTGGTCTAAAGGCAAGTCAAAAAAAGCCATCGGTCCTCCATTTCTTTATTAACAATAGTTCTCACTCGTTCAATAACGACAAATCCTCTTAATACTGTAACGGAAATTAGCGGCTAATTCAAGTTTTCTACTTCAAAAATTAATTGGACGGATATGAAATATTTTCTTCCATCACTGCTATAATCATTAATATTGGAATATTTCAGTCTGGAATCTAATAAGGAAGTCGATTATGAGAAAAGTTAGCCTGATAGTATCAACTTTTTTGCTACTAACCCTTGTCCTAAGTGCTTGTAATTTATCAGCTTCTACCCCTGAACCAGCAACGGAAAGCGAAATGGCCTATACAGCTGCTGCGTTGACAGTTCAGGCGAAAATGTTTGAAGGCACCCCACAACCGAACTTACCTACTTTATTAGAACCAGGTCTGGCACAACCGACAGCTGCCGTCATTGAGCAAAACCCTCAACCAGTTTTTACTTCAGCCCCGGTTAGCAGTGACGCCCCTTGTGATCGGGCTTTGTTTGTAGATGATATCTCCATCCCGGATAATACTGTCATGTCCCCTGGGGAATCTTTTACCAAAACATGGCGGATTCAAAATGATGGAAAATGCACCTGGAGTAAAGATTATGCACTGGTCTTCGATAGCGGAGATGAGATGGCTGCCCCAGTTTCTGTTCCTTTGAACAGTGAAGTACCATCTGGCCAGGCAATCGACATTTCTGTAACCTTAAACGCACCGGGAACCCCTGATACATACCGTGCGAACTTTAAAATCAAGAATGCTTCAGGAGATATATTTGGGGTTGGTGAAGAGAGTGATCCATTCTGGGTAATAATAAAAGTTGAAGGATCCGCTGCCTCCCCATTTGCTGTCACCTCTGCCAGCTTTGAAATGATTCCAGGCAGTTATACGGGTGTTTGTCCGTTCCCGGTGACTCTACGAGGAAAAATCTCCACCAATGAAGCCGGAAAAGTCACCTATTATTACACACGAGATGATGGATACAAATCACCAGTTATGGAAATCAATTTTGAATCAGGTGGCCAAAAAACCTTGCCTGATTTCTCCATGCCAATTGGAAACGCTGCTGGATATTCTTGGACTGGAAGCGTGTCTCTCTATATCGAACAGCCTAACAATCAGTCCTTCAACGCACAATCATTTTCAGTGAATTGCACGTCGCCGTAACAGGATTTAAATATTTAGTCTGTAAACCCGGTGATTTTTTACCTCAACACCGCCCAGCGTGATCAGGTCTTTACGCATCTGTTCTGCACTTTCTGCTACCTGGGTAAATTCCGCATATTTAAAATGTTGTGATTTCACCGTTTTTTCCATTTCATAATAGAGTAAGGCGTTGCCACCACGACCATGATATTCTTCTAAAACACCCATCCCATTCACAGAAACCATGTCAGATCGCTTGGCCTGCCACAACAAATCTACAATACTGATCGGATTGAGACTACCCTTGTGGTGTTGAATCGCTTGGGATACATCCGGAAAGGCAAACAAAAAGCCAATAATCTCCTCACCATCTGTGAGAACTTTTATCATTTTCGGGTCGGCAAATAGAATGACATTCTCGATGGCTGTCTCAATTTCCCGTTTGGTGTAGGGATAATACTCCCAGTTATTGACGAAGACCCTGTTATACACTTCTCCGATCTGTTTTCCAATTGTCCGTAATTCCTGGCGGGTACGAAAACTACGTACTCCAATCGTTCCTTTTTCGATGACTCGTTCAGCAACTTTTTTTACTTTCTCTGGCAAGGTGAATTTGTCCACATCAATCTGACAGGAAACAAAATCCACTTCTTTTTCAAACCCATATTCTTCCAATAAGCGAGGTAAATAAGGAAGGTTGTAGTTCATCATGATCATCATCTGACGTTTTTCAAAACCTTCAACCAGGATCCCATAACCATCGCCCAATCCAAATGGTTTTGGTCCAACAATCTTTTCTAATCCACGAGCCGCAGCCCATTCTTTACAAGTCTCAAATAAAGCTTTGATTACATCAGGGTCGTTTTCCGATTCCAATAAATTAAAGCTGGCAACCTTCTTGTTTTGCACCTGATTGTATAAACGGTTTTCCATCACAGCCACACGACCAACAGTTTGGCCATTGCGTATCGCTACATACCCCTGTGCATCCGAATGTTCATAAAAAGGATGTTTTTTTGGATCCAGCATATTACGTACGTCAACCTTCATGAAGGGGACCCACTGGGGAACTCCCTGGTATAAACGGTACGGTAATGCAACAAACTCCCCCATTAACGCGCGATCCTGGCGATTGACAGCTTCGATTTTTATCATGTTTCGTTCCTTATTGAGAATTTAGACCTATATAATCTTATCATTGGATGGAAAAAATTTTTCAAAATTTGAATGGTTATTATCTCTACAACGAATAGGTCTAGTAGAATAAAAAGGCGATCCGAATGGATCGCCTTTTTTCTACACTCTATCCCCCGCCTAGATAGGCCTCTTTCACCATCGGATCATCCAGTAATTTACCGGCTTCCCCTTCAAGCACAATTTTACCTGTCTCAAACACATAACCGCGATCAGCAATCGATAAAGCCATTTGTGCGTTTTGTTCCACCAGCAGGATCGAGGTACCTTGCTGATTGATCTCACGAATGATGTCAAAAATCTGTTCCACAATTATTGGCGCCAGACCCATCGAAGGTTCGTCCAGCAGGAGCAACTGTGGGTGTGCCATTAAGCCACGCGCAATCGCCAGCATCTGTTGTTCCCCACCGGACAACGTGCCGCCCAATTGTTTACGGCGTTCACGCAAACGAGGAAATTTCTCAAACATTTTCTCCATGTCTGCTTCAATCTGTTTGCGATCATTGTGGATATAAGCTCCCATTTCAAGGTTTTCCACCACCGACATTTTGGGAAAGATTCGTCTTCCTTCAGGCACTTGAATAATCCCCTGTGGCACAATCACTTCGGGACGTATCTCCGCAATGGATTGGCCTTTATAACGAATATCACCGGAAGTCAATTTATTTATTCGGGAAATTGTATTCAAAGTGGTTGATTTGCCTGCGCCATTTGCCCCAATCAAGGCAACAATTTCACCTTCTTCCAGATGAAAAGTGATTCCTTTCAAAGCGTGAATTGCACCATAATGGACGTGTAAATTTTCAACTTCAAGCATCATGTGTTTTCTCCCGTCGATATTTTTCAGACAAAGCTGCTGCTCCTGGTCCTAAATATGCTTCAATCACACGTGGATTTTCCTGAATTTCTTTGGGGTTTCCTTCAGCGATCTTCTGTCCATAATCCAGAACTGAAATCTGATCGGAAATACCCATAACCACACGCATATCATGTTCAATCAGAATAATGGAGATTCCCAGATCATCCCGAATTTTCCGGATAAAATCCTTCATGGCGTCAGTTTCCTGAGGGTTCATCCCTGCCGTGGGTTCATCCAGCAAAAGCAATTTTGGTTGATTTGCCAACGCTCTGGCGATCTCCAGACGACGTTGGGCACCATACGGCAAATTAATTGCCAGATGGTCTCCCAATCCAGCTAAACCAACATATTTCAATAATCGGCTTGCTTCCGATATGATGAATTTTTGTTCTTTGTTATAAGCAGGGGTTTTCACCATGGCGGATATCCAGCCATGCTTGAGATGAGGTTCGAAGCCTACCATCACATTTTCTACCGCGGTCATATTTTTGAACAAACGAATATTCTGGTAAGTCCGTGCTATCCCCATCGCTGCAATTTTATCAGTTAGCATCCCCTTAATAGCTTTGCCATCAAAAATAACCTGTCCAATTTCCGGTTTATAAAAACCGGAAATACAATTGAAGAGGGTAGTCTTTCCAGCACCATTCGGTCCAATGATACTGGCGATCGAACCTTCCGGGACGACCAAATCCACCTTATTCACTGCCACCAGACCACCAAAGATTTTTGAAACTTGCTGGGTTTCAAGTAAAGTTCTCATCCCTCACCTCCCACAGCAACGGTTTGGGAGGGTGGTTCTTTGTCTGGTTCGACTTGCACCTCCAGTTTTGGTCGTCTGGCTGGCCACAAGCCTTCCGGTCGGATGATCATCATCACCACCAGCAATGCTCCAAACACCAACAGACGATAGTTTTCCAGTTCTCTCAAGATTTCAGGTAAGCCTTTAAGCGTAAATGCTCCTAACACGATTCCAGGTAAACTCCCCATACCGCCCACAATAACCAGACACAGGACATTGATCGAAACCATCAGCGCATGATCTTCCGGCCCGGTAAATTGATTACGAGAGGCAAATAAAGCTCCTCCTAACCCTGCGAATGCTGCCCCTAAAGAAAGGGCTAATAGTTTATATTTATAAGTATCCACACCAGTTGCCTGTGCGACTGTCTCATCCTGGCTGATTGCCAACCAGGCACGCCCCACGCTCGATTCCTGCCAGCGTTTCGCTAAGAATACTGCCAGCAATACCGCGAGAATTATCAGGTACATATAGTCCACATCGCTGGTGAATGAGCGTCCAAACAAAGTCGGACCGGCAATATTTCGTACACCACGCGGTCCCATGGTAAAGTCTTTGAGAACATCGCTGCGTAGTAAAATACGGATAATTTCACCAAACCCCAGGGTCACAATGGCTAAATAATCACCTCGTAACCGTAGTATTGGCAAACCAATCAAGATTCCCGAAAGTGCGGCTGCCACCACAGCGACGATCAATGCAATCCAAAAATTCCAAACCAGATTGTGCGGTTCAGGGGATGTAGTCAGGGCGAAGGTGTATGCGCCGATAGCAAAAAAGGCAACATATCCCAGCACCAATTGGCCGGACAGACCAACAATGATATTCAATCCTAACCCTAATAATACATAAATGCCAACCGTTCCCATTACGTAGTTCCAATACGCTCCCCATGTTTGCGGAAGGAGTACCAGCAATAATAAAACAACACCCATTAGCACATAACTAACATAGGGATTCCCCTGTATTTTTCCCAACCAGCGATCCTGTGACCATTGCCTGATCGAAGCACGTGTGGCGCGGACTTTGTCACGACTTCTTTCAGAACCTATTGCCAATAAACCACCTACCACAGCCATCAAGCTGCTAAACACCAGGTGAATGATGGAACCAACCACAACCGATTGACTGAACTGGAAGAACTTTATCGACTCAGAGGACAACAAGCTCAGGTAAACACGCATGTCAATCCCTTTTGCATCGATACTGCCCACCACCAAAGTGTAAACCATCACCAACATACCAGCAGAAAACCCTGCAGCCAGCGTTCGTAAAACAACATTTTTTAATGTAAGGGACTCGTGTTTATCCTGTCGAGCAGCCCGCCATCCATTCCAAATTCCTAGAAAACCCAGGAAAATTAAAAAGCTGAACATGGAAGGCATCTGACCAATCCCCAGGGGTTGCCCAAATACTTTCTGGATCAGACCGGAAAAAACAACGGTGAAACCAATTAACGCGAGAAAAATTACGATAATTCCAAATACAACACCACTTGAGAGGGCTTTTTGAAAAGATTGCTTGTTCATACTTTCTCCTCCGTGAGTGCCTCACCCAGAATACCTGAGGGTCTGAAGATTAGAACCAAAATGAGGATCGTAAATGCAATGACGTCCTTCAATTGGAAATCAATTCCGAGAACAGCCGGTCCGAGTGATTCTACAATACCCAGGAACATTCCCCCTAACATCGCCCCAGGGATGTTTCCAATTCCTCCCAGTACTGCAGCCGTAAAGGCTTTAATACCTGGTATAAATCCGACATAATAATTAAACAACCCGTTATGAATACCCCACATGACACCCGCGGCACCAGCCAAGGCACCACTGATCACAAAAGTGCGGCTGATGATTTGATCAACATTAATTCCCATCAAGGCTGCAGTTTTCTTATCTTGAGAAACAGCGCGCATAGCGCGTCCAAGCTTGGTTCTTTTTACCAATAAATAGAGACCAACCATTAATATAGCAGAAAGGATTAAAGAAAAAACACCTGTGTAAGTCAGCACAACCGTACTGCCCGCCAACTCTAAATTCCAACCAATCCCTCTCTCTAAAACAATCGGATTGATATATTGACGTCTTTGTGGACCAAATAATAATTGCCCAGCGTTTTGCAAAAAGATGGAAGCACCAATTGCACTAATCAATGGTACCAAACGTGGTGCACCACGTAATGGACGGTAGGCAATTTTTTCAAGTAAATATCCTGATAAAGCAGCAATTGCCATACCTCCCAGAAAAGCAAGGAAAATTGCCAGAACAGGATATGCATTCAAAAAGGTGGACGGGGTTCCATCTACCCCAACAACTGGAATAGCATTGAATGCTTCAAAAACAAAATATCCACCAAAGGTACCTATCATCATCACTTCCCCATGAGCAAAGTTAATCATGAACAAAATACCATATACAAGGGTATAACCAATCGCAATCAATGCATACATACCACCGATAATCAGCCCAGATACAGAAAGTCGCAGCCAGGTGTCTGCCCCGAACTGCGACTTATTTGCTACATCCATAGCACGCACAATAATAAGCGCAAGCAAGAGGAGCGCAGCAATAATTCGGATAATTTTGACACTATTCTGGGGTAAAATAAGCGGAAGTTTTTTCGGCGTAGCTTCCATCGTGCCTCCCATGAAACAAAAAGAAAAAGATTATTCCAAGGAAATCGCGGAAAGGTTACCCTCTCCGCAGATTTCCTCTCATTTACATCAAATTTTATTGCTCAGCTTGTACCCAGTCACCACCACTCACTACGTAGAAGGTTGGACCAGCTGTGTTACATTCACCAACGGCATCACAGGTTACATCACCAGTAATGCTGGTGAAACCTTGTGTACCACGGACTGCGGCGACAAGAGCGCCACGTGGAACATAGAGCGTTCCATCGGAACCCAAAACTGCCACTTCTTTCACCTTAGCCATTAGAACAGCGGCTGAGTCGTAACCACTCCAGGTATAGGGGGAGAGGGTACCAGCAGCAACACCGTAGGCTGCCAGGTAATCAGCGTCAAATTTTAATTTGGCTTCTGATTCAGGCGGGATCAAGGATGCAGCAAAAGCACCTTCACCATTGGCTCCTGTCTTTTCAACAAACTCCGCGCCAAAAGTACCATCACAACCGAAGAAGACCGCATTTTCCAGCCCACTCTGTTTCATATTATTGGCTAATACCACACCTTCGGCCACATATCCACCAAAGTAAACAGCTTCTGGGCTGTTGGCTGCTAAGGCAGATAATGTAGCGGTGTAGTCGGTTTCACCGGGGGTAATAGCTTCGTACCCAACCACTTCACCACCTAAGGCAGTGAACTCTTGCTGAACTACATCAGCCAAACCTTGTCCATAAGCACCACCGTCATGCAATACAGCGATCTTGCGGAATCCTAATTTACCATAGAGATAATCGGCAGCAAATTTACCCTGAACTGCATCGGTAAAGGCCACACGATTGAAGACCTTTGAACCAAGGGTAGTAAGGGGGGGGTTGGTTGCGGAAGGTGACATCATTGGTATGCCAGCTTTTTCATAAATCGGGATGGCTGCTTCTGTGGAACCTGAGAAAATATGACCAGCGATTGCGACAACTGTTGGGTCTGTTGCTAATTTATTCGCAACGGAAGCACCACCTTCTGGGGCACCCTGGGTGTCTTGCGCTACTAACTCAAAGGAAAATCCTTCAACTGTCCCTGCGTCAGTAACAGCAATCGCAGCACCTTGGGAAATATCCACACCGAATGAGGCGTAGTCACCGGTTAGAGGTGCACCCATACCAACTTTGACTGTCTGACCGGCAGGGATCTTAGCACAACCGAATTCATCGCTTGCACATACTTCTGGTTCACCAGCAGGAGCAGCGCCAGTACCAGTACAACTTGCCAACACTAGGGCAAAAACAACAAATACAAAAAACACAGATTTCTTCATTTCTTCCTCCTTTGGCTTATTAAGGAAATTAAATAATTTGGGACGACAATTTATTAAGTGATAATTTGTTTAGGATTAGGTGCCTCCTTTGTGGCAGAGTCTTGAAATTCTCCAGTTTGAATGAGTTGAATTGGTCAAAAAAGCCACCCTGTTTTTGCTTCGTCGGGTGGCTTCTCTTTCGCTTGAATTCTTTTCTTAATCTTTTTTGGAAAAAACTTGTTCCGCTCGCCCAACACTTAATTCGTCCTTCATCATAATAAAATAAAGGAGCCAAAAAAGCATGATAATAATAATAGCGAGGGACGTATTCAACATGACATTCATCACATTCTTATAGGATTTGCTGATTATACAATCTTTTATTTATCTGTCAACCCTTTTTTGGAATTAATTGAATTCTAACCAAGAAAAAGTTCATCTTATGAAGAATCCAATAGAAGAGCGCAAATAATAATTGACAATACTTCGTGATTGTAAAATATATTAGAAAAGTTTTTAGTGCTTAGTTCACTCAATTACGCATAACTTAAGCTGCCCCCCAGAAATTTCGTAGTGGGAGTTATGAATAATTTTTTACAATTTCAGCACAAATTTTGATATGTTTAACCAGAGCATTGGGAGGAATTTCGCAACCTGACGAAAGAAAGTAATGTGAAAATTGTCGTGTACTCTCCAGTAGATCTTTGGTTCGGTGCACCACATTTTCTTCATCACCTGAAGCAAAGACACCGGAAGGATCAAGATTTCCCCCAAGCAGCACTTTTCCATCAACCTGTGCGAGAGCAGTTGGGAGATCCATTGGTTCACCAAAATGGTAAATTTCTGCCCCGGATTCCAAAATCTTATTTAGATGCACCAATTTCGCGCCACAATTATGCAAAACAATCGTGAAATCCTCACTTTGGGTAGCCTCAATGATTTGTTTTACAAAGGGGGATGAAAATTTTCCTAACCCTCTGGGTGATAGCAAACCGGCGGCTGGTTCCGCAATGATCACCCCGGAGCAACCAGCATCCTTGAAGGCCTGAGCATATTGAATAAGGAAAGGGGTTACTTTGTTGAGCAAGGTTGATAGTGCGTCAGGATCTGTGAGGCTGAGCTCTAATGCTTCTGACACGCCAAAAATCCGACCCGCCAATGAAAAAGGCCCAATCATGCCGCCTAACACTGGAATGCCTTTTTCCATCCCGATTTTTGACAAGCGATTGGCGGCATCCAGATACACACCGGTTCGCCCCCCACCGAATACTGGCGCGGAGAATGAGTAAATATGATCGATTTCATTGATCTTTCTGCCAATCACCGTCGGGACCTCATCTTCAGAAAAGCGAATTTCACAGCCAAAGCACTCCGCTTCCACCGAAAGATCCATACCGGTTAACATTGCAGGAGTATCAAACACCTCATGCATCCGTAAAGAGACTTCGAACTGAATATCCGCCTTGGTAACTGTTTGTTCAACAGTGTAATCAGTACCTGCTAATCCCCCATAAATACCGATTGGCAAAAACACTCGCCCTGGTTGATTTAGAAAATAATTGGTTAATCTTGAAAATGGCATCCCTCAACCCTTTCTCACACTCACCTGGCAAATTAAGTATATCAAATATGACAACGTTGTCAATTTTGATTTAAGCATGAATTTTGTCCCCCTATTTTATGTGGATGCCTGAAAATGGTTTTTCTGGGTTGAGAAAAACACTTTTAAAAAGAGTAAACTCGTTTACTAAATCCATGATCTAAGCAAACGAGTTTACTTTCAGGTGTATATTATATAATTTTAAAAATCTGGAAATTCTACGTCAATAAGAACGTGTTCAACTTCATCCGAGTCGCCTTGAATTTCAAACTTAAACCAAAACGATAATCTGAAATGATACCCCTTTCCCTGATCTTCAGGGATGATCTCTTCTGGATCCCATTTTACAAATCCATTCTCGTCAGTTGTTTTTGTCGATATGAACATGAAATCATCCTGAAAAAACTCTTCTCCATCAATTATAGCTAGGTGTTTCACATACAGGGAAACCTCCTCCCCTTCTACTGGGTTAAAATCATCACCAGGTTTTCGTATTGGAGATGCCAACTTAAAAATTCCAGTTTGTTTTGCTACATCCCCGGTAAAAGGTGTCGATGAAACCAGAGCATATGCTCGTAGATTCAGAGCAGCTCCAATCTCATCAGATTCAGCGAATCCCTTCACATAATTTTGGGTTGGGGTTGCGGTGGGGGTTGGAGTTGACGCCTGGGCATGAACCGGTAAAACGCCGCTCTTCACCACCGGCTTAAGCCATTTTTCCGGGATGAAAGAAGTGGCAACAAAACCACCACTGCCTGCAATTACTGCTTTGAGTAATTCACGTCTGGATATTTGTTTCGTCATTGACATCCTCCATGGATTTTTGATGGAATTTTTAAATAAATGCAAAGGATTATATTAATATTTTACATTAAAAAAATTAAAAAAATTGCAAATTCTATTTTGAACGAATTTAAGAATCCAAAATTTTCTTCATTTGCTGGCGGTAATTCTCAAAGGCTTTTTTCCCTTGTGAAGTTAATTTCAACATCGTTTTGGGGCGGCGATTAACAAACTCTTTTTGTACTTCGATATAACCCACCTCTTCCAATTTCTTCATATGCGATGACAAATTGCCAAAAGATAACCCGGTCTGGTGCATGATGAATAAGAAATCCGCGCATTCCACCAGGGACAGGTTGGCGACGATTAATAATCTCGCGGACTCGTGAATTACTTTATCCACCTCATCCACATTCGGAAGGAAGGAATCCTGTTTTTTATTTTTCGTCGCCATCATGCACCTCTGTTCTATCCATCCTCAGGTGAAAAGGAAAAGTTAATAGTATTGCATTTTTTTTGTTACTCATATTATGAAGCCTTTTCGTTATCTGAGAGGTCAATTTTCGGATGATATTTAAGAAAATTATTAAATACTATCAATCCAATTATGGTAAACAAGCCACCTAAGATGGTTAAGATCACACCAGCGGAAGTAAGTCTCCCTACCAGGGCAAAACCAAGTAAATTAATAACCGCGTATAAATACATACGGCTAAAGTTGAATAACCAACCGATCAGTCCAAGAATGATGGCGATTATCAACCCAATCATCAAAAATAAATTGAGGGTTAACCAGCGCACTACCCCATCCCCCGAAGGATTTAAGATTCCCAGGAGAACTACAAATCCTAGAATCAAGAAACCAAATAAAAAGTACAGAACCACCAATCTGGTTTTTTGCGATTTCTTGAACTGCAATGCTCCAATCCTTGGTTCACTCACCGAACGTTTCAAAGCCAATGGCAAAGTGATAATGATGGGGAACAGATACCAAATATCCTGGCTAATCAAAACCCCCAAACCAAAGATCAGATAAACTATACCCAGAATGATGTCCCAGACCCCATCTGAAAAATAAGTTTTATAAATTTGCTTGCGCATCTCGTCAAGGTTCAAATTCGTCATACTTGCCTCTTTATTTATTCAAATATATTTATCTTGCAGTGTACTTTGTATTGCAAAGTTAATTATATAATATCAAATTTTCTTTCAATGTCAAGAGGGCTTTTCTATATCCCCAAAAAACTCATCTGCCTGACTTGTGCTTTTGGCTGGTATTGCGGCACTTTCAGCGCGATCCCCTTCTCTTTACACAATGCCTGAAACTGCTCACTGAGCTCCTTGGCCCCCCTGGCGTGGCATTCATAACGGTTTCCAAAAGCCCGCAGGTGCTTTTCTTTAATCCCCGGGAAGAAGCGCTCCAACTGCTGGAGATAATACTCCTGTGAGCCTTTGCGCTGGGTCATGCCGAAAGCCGCCAGAATATAACCAGCTCCATGCGCATGTGCCAACTCGACAATTCCGCTTATGTTCTCCCAGTTGTCCTCAATGAACGGCAGTACCGGCATTAACAAAACCCCCACTTTGATGCCGTGTCTGGCCAGATACTGCATGGCAGCTAATCGTTCCGAGACTAACGCCGCTCCTGGTTCCACTTTTTTGCCCAATTGATCATCACAGGTGGTGATGGAAAAAGAAACCACTGCCTGTGTTTTCCCTTCAATCTCCTGCAACAGGTCAACATCGCGCATCACCAGTTTATTCTTCGTCAGCACATGCACCGGGAAATCATACTTGACTAACAATTTCAAAGCGCCGCGAGTCAATTCATATTGCTTTTCCACCGGGGCATATGGATCATTCATAGACCCGGTTCCGACTGTTCCTTTGACCCTTTTAGAAGGCAATTCCTTCGACAAAAGCTCGAGGGCATTCACTTTCACCAGGGTGTCATTAAAATTTTCGATCTGATAGCAGTCGCTGCGCGAATCACAATAAATACATTGATGCTGACAGCCGCGGTATAAGTTCATGGTGTATTGAATACCAAACCATGGATCAGGGGCTTTGGCATGCGAGAGGATGGACTTGGCTTGTATCTCTTTGATCATGATAACTCTCTATCATGATATTAGCACAATTGTTCTACAAAGTCAATTTATTTTATTTTTCCATTGCGAACCGCCACCATCTCCGCGATAATCGCCAGGGCAATTTCCTCGGGGCCTCTGGCAGCCAGATCCAACCCGATGGGAGAATGAATGCGTGCAATCTGCTCATCACTCACCCCAGCTTCTTTCAGATCGCGCACATGGTTGGCAAAAGTTTTTTTGGATCCCAAAGCACCAATATAGCGGGCAGGCTTGCGGCAAGCGATTTCTAAGGCAGGCACATCCAGTTTGTCATCGTGCGAGACGACCACCAGGTAGGTACCTTCATCCCACGGATACTTTCCCAGATATTCCTGCGGCCATTCTTTTACCAATTGATCCACATGTGGAAAGCGTTCCACATTACTAAAGGCACTCCGCGGATCAATCACGGTGGTATGGAATCCCAGAATTTTGGCGTATTCCACCAACGGGATAGCGATGTGTACTGCGCCGACGATCAATAATTTCGGGGAAGGTGCCAGCACATCAAAGAAAACCTCCACGGCTTCATCATCCACCTCAATCGCCTTACGAATACTCTGCTGGCTCCGCAGTACCTCAGGCAACAAGCCTTGAATTTTTGCTGCAGCACCTGAATTTGATATTTTACCGATCTGATCCCCATCCGAATAGATATAAAGGCTCTCACCCATTGCCTTACCAGTCAAGATAGTTACTCTAAGAACCAGTCGATCTTCCAGTAAATCCTTTTCAATGCGATCATATTCTTCCAGGCTAAGTTTCTCCACCCAAACCTCAATGGTTCCCCCACAAGCCAGCCCAACACTGATTGCCTGATCCTGGGTGATTCCATAATGCAGGAGTTTAGGTTCCCCTTTTCGCAGAACTTTGATAGCTTCCGCGACCACTGCCCCTTCCACACAACCCCCACTCACCGACCCAGCCATCAATGAATCCTGATTAACTGCCATTTTAGCGCCGAGTCCACGTGGGGCAGAGCCATAAATTTCCACCACGGTCGCCAGCGCGACTTCTTTGTCTTGATCAAACCAGGTTCTCATGGGTTGTAAAATTTCTCGCATAATTTTCTTACCTCAAACGCTTTAAAATGGTTTTCTCGCCAGCATCCGGACAGCCAATTGAGTCTTTCCTTTTGCCATTGCTTGAACATTTTCATCATACACGATTTGATCCCAATCCGAAAATGCATTGCGCAACTCCCCAGGTTGTAGCAGAAACTCAGCACGAATATGCGATTGGTCACATTCCGGGTCAACGCGCATGGTTTCGAAGATTAACAGCCCGCCTGGTTTTAACCAGCGCTGATACCAGTGAAACAAATCACGATCAAGAAACCAAAAATTCATAATCACATCCAGGCTGGAATGCTGCAAATGCATTTTTGGTAAATCCACCTGGACAATTTGCACTTGCGGATAAATCTTCTTCGCTTTTTGTAAGGCAACCCTGGAAAAATCGATCCCAAGCACCTTCATTCCACGTTCTGCCAATAAACCCGCATTATGTCCTTCCCCCATGGCCACATCCAGAGCCCACCCACTCGTAGGGCAATGATCTATCACCTCAGATAAAAATGCTCTCGGTTTGGAAAGATTGTGGGAAGTGAACTGATACCTGTTATCCCATACTTGTGCCTGATAACGACTCATCTTAACCAACTTTCTGTTGTAGATGTCCGTTGATTAACATAGTCACCAATCTGCCGTCGATATTCAGTACATTTACTTCCGTTCCGTAGGTTTCCGTCAATTTTTCACTGGTTAACACAGTGTCTATCTTTCCGGCGTCCAGCACCGCCCCGGATTTCAGCAAAATCACATGGTCTGCAATCATGGCCGCTGCATCGGGATCATGGGTGCTGAATACAATGGTAACTCCCCGTTGTGCCAGTTTTTGCAAGATATTCAATAACCTGCCTTTGTTGCTCAGATCCAAATGTGAGGTAGGTTCATCCAGCAACAACACTTTGGGCTGCTGAACCAAAGCTCTGGCTAACACCACCATTTGTTGTTCGCCGCCACTCAACTCCGTGACTGGTCGCATTTTTAGGTGATCCAATTCCAACAAAGACAATGTCTCTTCTACCAGTTCCACATCTGCCTGAGTGGGCATGTCCAAAAAGCCAAGTTGTGGGGTTCTACCCAATAAGACGTATTCAATGACTGAAAAATTGAAAGGCACCACCTCAGATTGGGGCACCAGGGCAATCACCTGCGACAACTCATCACGTTTATAGGCATACAGGTTTTTCCCATCAATCCAGATCTCCCCGGCTTGGGGAGCTAACAACCCTAATATTGTGTGTAAAAGAGTGGTTTTCCCTGTTCCATTCGGACCTAGAATTGCAGTGATACTGCCTTCACTAATCGAAAAAGATAAATCATTAAGAATTGTTTTCCCAGGATCGTAATGAAACTGGATGTCCTTTAGGGTGATCATAGCTTTCGTCATCGTAGCTTGATCCTTGATCGATTGATAATCACCACAAACATCATCGCTCCGATCAGTGAAGTCAAAATCCCTAAGGGAATTTCACCCGCCAGCATGGTACGTGCCAAATTATCACTCACAACCCCAAAAATCGCCCCAATCAACATTGAGCCTGGTACGGTAAACTGGCCATTTGGGCCAAACATTTGGCGGGCAATCTGGGGAACAATCAACCCGACCCAGCCAACAATCCCACTGACTGCTGTCAACACTGCCGTGGCTGAAACCGCCGCGATCAGTAAAATGAAGCGTTCTTTGGTCGTTTCTGCCCCCAGAGAGAAGGCTGTGTCCTGACCCAAAGCCAAAACGTTCAGACGCCATCGCATCAGATAAACCACCAACAACCCGATCACGACCACTGGAGCCACGTAGAGCAGATCCTTCCAGGTAACGCTCCACAATCCCCCCAATAACCAGAAAGTAATTTCCTGTAATTGGGTTAACGGATCAGCCAGATATTTCAGTACCCCCAATCCGGAGGAAAACAGGGCGGATATCACAATTCCTGAGAGAATTAAGCGTAAAACCCACCCACCGAAGCGGATGGTACGGGCCAATAGAAAAGAGCCTGCCAACCCCAGCAATGCGAAGAGGGAAGCTGACAATTCAATGGTTAACCTCCCGCCCCCTAACCATAAAATTGCCACCGCAGCCCCAAATGCAGCCCCTTGGGATACCCCAAGAAAGCCCGGTTCGACGATTGGGTTGCGAAAAATCATTTGTAAAACTGTCCCGCACACAGCCAGGGTAGCCCCCAACAACGCTGCGGTGATGATTCTGGGAATGCGCAGATTCCAAACCAGGCGTTGCGCCATACTATCCTCAAACAACACCTGCAAGGGCATGAGGAAGGGTTTAGGGTACCTGCCGATGAAAATGGATAACCCGATTATTCCCACCAGCAGGATCAATAATATGAGTATGCGGCGGTATTGTTTAGCCCATAACCCTTGGGAAGCATTCATGCTGCTTATTGTAACTCATCCAGACGTGGGAAGACAGACTCTTCAATCTGACTATCTGATAAGCGATACATTTCAGCATAGAAACTTTGAACCGCTGTTTGTAAATCAATTTCCGCTGCCAGATCTGGCTGTATGATTGTTGCTAACCACTGCTGACCAAGAATCCAACGTGGATCGATCAAATCCCAACTGGCATAATCTGCTGGGAACCCGAAGATTTTTTCATTTTCAACAGCCTGTAATCCTGCCCAGGTGTCACTTTCGGCCAAATTTTTAGCAGATTCAACTGAATCGCCATTATAGTTCACCACAAAAATATACTCAGGATTCCAGACCGCTATCTGTTCTAATCCAACCTGTATCCAACCGTCAGAACCTCCATCTGCATCCAGCCATATGGGATTACCACCTGCTTTTTCAATCATGGTGGTTTGCAGATAACTGGCAGGAGGTACCTTGAACGAAACTTCACCGCCATCTTCACTGTATTGAATGACCAATGTAGATGGGCGTTCTTCCTCCGTCAGACCAGACATCAAATCATCAATTTGAGATTCAATTGTTTGATAATAGGAAACGATTGTTTCTGCCCGGTCTTCATTATTAAAGATCTTGCCCAAAACACGAATATCTTCATAGAAAAATTCGGGAGTTTCCAAATTCATTCCCATAACCGGGATGGAAATTTCTTCCAAAGCTGACCCTAATTGACCCAGGGAAACATTTTTTACGATCACCAAATCTGGTTGATGTGGAGCAATTTGTTCCGGACCGGCATCCCGTTCCAACAAAGTCTTTACTTCCACGTCAGAGTCAACCAAATTCAGGAATTCCTGGGTGTCAAATCCGCGTACCTCTATCGCTACTAATTTTTCAGCAGCATCCGGAAATAAATAAATCGTATCTAAGACGTAGGGAGTCGCTTTCCCTGCAACAATAACCCGTTGCGGATGCGCAGCAAGGGTTACTTCTTTTCCAGTAGCATCGACAATTACCAAGCCTTCTTCAGCAACTGGTGCATCTGCCGAAACAATTGTCTCCTCTGCTGCTGGTACTTCTTCCTCAACTACTGCCACAACTTCCGGTTCGTCTTGTGGTTCCTCTACAAGTTCTGTGACCACTGCTGGTGCCGGTGTACAGGCACTAACCAGGAAAACCAAAACAAAAGAAAATACCAAAATTTTCGTAATACTCTTCATCTTCAACCTCCTGTCTAATTTATTCATTAATTATATATTCATTAAATGAATAGTTCAATCTGGAATTAATTATCTATGACCATGACATTTGTAAGGTTAAATACCAAAAACCTTACAAAAATAATAGGAATTTTTAATGTTTCTTGTAAATAAAATGGAAAAATAGAGGCACAGCGCAAGGATAGGATTGAGTTATGGGCTTATTTTCTTGGATCATTTTAGGAATTAGTGTTGGTTGGATTGCGAATTTCTTCTTCAAACGTCGCAGTAAAACGGTACGTGCGTGTAGAATTTTCGCGGGAATGGCCGGGGCCTTAACTGGAGGAATTTTGACAAACATCTTCCATTACGATGGCCCTATAAATTTTAATTTTGCCTGGCAAAGCTTGGTCTTTGCCTTAGCTGGTGCCATTTTATTAGTGTTTTTTTCCTTCTTGGAAACTCGTCAACAGAAAAACTTCCTGACCTAAGCAGCTATCCTTAATACCTTCGAGTTACAAGAATGTTCAAAAGAGTTCTCTTTCAAGAGGGAACTCTTTTGGGTTTTCCTTAGTTTGCTTCTAAAACTGGGAGAGAAACCTTAAATGTTGTTGATTTTCCTTCACTGCTTTCTGCCCAAATTTTCCCGCCATGGGCTTCCACCAGACTATGAGCGATCGATAATCCCAAACCACTGCCACCCTGGTCTCGATTTCTTGAACGTTCCACCCGAAAAAATCGGTCAAAAATACGGCTCAAATCTTCCTTGAGAATCCAGCTACCTGTGTTAGTTACCGAAATAACTGAATTCGGACCTTGATTGTTTATCTCAACCATAATTGAATGTTCAGCGGGAGTATGCTGAATCGCGTTGGATAATAAATTGATCATCACCTGACTGAGTCTTTGGATATCTCCCAGCACAAAGATCTCCTGATCGGAATAGGTTGCTGACAAATTGATCTGTTTTTCCCTGGCTGCATTTTGTTGCCGTTCCACCATTTCACGCACCAACGAATTCAGTTCAATACGCGACTTTTCCACCTTCAAATCTCCGGCATCTGCTAACGAAAGCATCCGCAAATCCTCTACCAGGTTACTTAAGTAAGATACCTCTCGTTGTAGATGGCGAATATTCTCAGAGTTAGGATCCATCAATCCATCTTCCATGCTTTCCAAATCGATCCGTAAAATACTCAATGGGGTGCGTAACTCATGGGCTACATCCGCCATGAGCTGCCGGCGGATTTCTTCCTGGTGTGCCAGTTCACTTGCCATTTGATTAAAGGCAGTAGCCACATCCCCCAACTCATCATTTCGGTCGACCACCACTCTTTGCTGATAATCACCTTTGGCTAACCGGTTGGCAGCACCAGCCATTTGATGTAATGGATTGATGATTGCTCTGGATTGCCAGATAGCCACCACAAACACCAGAAAGATCGATATCAAACCAACCCAGATCAATGCTGCGTTGACACGCCGGATAAAAATATTCTGCGTTTCACTGAGAATCCCCATCGTGGACGCTACTAAAAAGGTGCCCACTCTTACTCCCCCAACTTCAATAGGTGTTCCAAATCGAGTCAGATTATCTGGATTATTAATCGGGATTCCTTCTGGATTCGAGTCGAAAACAACTTCATCGTCGTCAATTAAAATGAATCGTTCCTCCTGGGCAGTAATCATCAATCCGGTCATTCCTGGGTTCATGTTCTCTGGCCGGTTTCTGCCCATCCCTGCTTCATGCGAACCAGGTATGTTAAAAACCACACTCTCCACCCCATCCCAGCTGCCATTGTCTTCATAGTAACGTTCAAGCACTGGAACCACCTTTCTGGAAAAATTCGCTCCCGAGCGAACCACCAGGTCAGAAAAGCGGTTGAAAACCACACGATTGGAAACCACAATTACCAGTACAATCGAAACTAAAATGATTGCGACAAAGCTCAAAATCAATCGGGTAGTGATCGAAAGTCTATTCATCTTGGTTTTCAGATTTATTGACAAAACGGTAACCAATCCCAAATACGGTCACAATAAACTCCGGGTTGGTTGGGTTAACTTCAATCTTCTTCCTCAGATTATGCACATGCACATCGATGGTGCGTTCAACCCCTTCAAAAACACCTAAATCGGTAGCTTCTAATAATTTCGATCGTGAAAATACCTGGTTCGGATGCCGTGCAAGATAGGCCAGAATATCAAATTCAGTAGGAGTGAGTGAAACAACCTCCCCCTTCACTTTACATTCCCGGCTGGAAATATCCAACGTTACATTACCAAAGGAATAAAAAGCGCGGGCTTGCATTGGTTCCATCTGCGAGCGACGTAACACAGCGCGTGCGCGTGCCACCAATTCGCGTGGACTGAAAGGCTTGGTCATATAATCATCCGCTCCTAATTCCAACCCAATCAATTTATCGCTTTCTTCCACTCTGGCGGTCAACATGATGATGGGCACATTCGACTCTCGTCTGATTTCCCGGCATACATCAATCCCACTCATACCAGGCAACATCCAATCTAAAACTATTAAATCTGGTGTGTCTTTAAGAGCTATTTTTAAGGCACTTTGACCATCAAACGCCGATTGCACCTCAAAGCCTGCCTGCTCAAAATACTTCTTTACCCCCTCAGAAATTCTTTTTTCGTCATCAACAATCAGAACTTTCATAATTTAAAGTATAGTCCAATCTCAATTATTTCCAACTCTTAAGCAACACTCGCTCAGGTAGATGAGCGAGTGTTGTCATTCATTCTTATAAAGAGTATTTTTACCAACAACCACCACTATTACCACGGGATGAGCCTGCTCCACCTGGTTGACCACCATCTTGAAATCTGTTGAAGGGGCGTTCCATTCGATCTTGCATGCGATTGTTCATACGATCAAACATTTGCCACGGTACAGGATTTTCAAGCTGGCTATTCAAACGTTCGCGAATTCTATCAGCCTGTTCTTCGGTGATCCTGCCATCTTCCACTGCCTGATCAATTCGTTCCAGTTGCTCTGCGATACGTTCTTCATGCATTGCCTGTAAATCAATTCCAGATTCCTCGGCAAGCTCCTCAACACTTTCACCGCTCTGGATACGGTCTTTGAGTTCATCAAAGGTGATGCCTAATTTTTCCAATATATCGCCCATCACTCCATGTCCGTTATTCCATAGTTTTTCAGTTTGAAAGTGCATATAGGAGCGCATGGCATTACCAAATTGCTGCATCTGATTGAATAAAAAGCCTTCTGAAACTTTCTCTTCAAAGCGATTTTGCAGCAACTCGGCTTGTTCTTCACTTAATTCCCCTGCAGCCACAGCCTCATCCAGACATGCCTCATGATCCGCCAACCACAGTGCTGCGACTTCTTCATAGTCCAATCCTTTTTCTTCAAATAATTCCTGAATGGTTTTTCCAGACTTGATTTCATCGCGCAACTCTTCGGCAGTCATCTCCAGCACATCTGCAGGAATTGGCTCTGTTGGGCAAACTGGGGGATTCTGGCCAAATGCCGATACCGAAGTTACCACGCCTGCTGCTAATAACCCTGTAATCATTACCCCTAAGAAGATTTTTTTGATCATATTAACCTCCAAATTTCCTTTTCTGTTGCATCAACTATATCTAAAACTTATTAAGAAGTTGTTAAGAAGCTTTTTGGATCATGTGAAGGTTTTTTACTCATGAAAGATGATGCTTTTTTGATAACGCACCATTATTATGAAAAACCCCCATTCTAAGGTTGAATGGGGGTTTACATTCGCAATATTCTCTTACTCACCAGGTTGTGCCTTTACTGTCTCTCTCAATTTCTCCCGTAAAGCGCTTATTTGTTGGGTGACTTCTCCAATTTTTTGAAATAAGGATTGGTTGGCATTGACTCCTTCGTTGATCAACCAGGCAGCTGCTTCTGAGCGGCTTTTGACCACATCGGCTTCTACCAGCATATCAAGATATCCCAAGGCTTCATCATTAATGCGTACCATCACTACATTTCCACGTCCCTGTAGGGCATCACCCAGTGCTTGACCAATATTTTCGACCGATTTCCAGGCACTTTTTATGCCCGGCTCATGAGATTTGGTAGAACTCTGGGTGGTAGTCTTGTTTTCATTTTCTTGAACTTTTTCTTCATTATTCTTTGATTCTTCATAATTGTGTTCCATAATTACCTCTTTTCTTGTATGAAACTTATTTGTAATTCTATTACATGTAATAATATAACAATCAAGCAAAAAAGTCAAGATTCAAAATCTGAAATGGATCAATTTTAGCTAATAGGAAACAATAGCCACCTCTGATCGCCCATAGCAGACTGATTTCTATTCCAGTCTCTTGTTATTTAGCGTTGGTAAATAACCGCCCCATTGTTTTCAAAGATTCGCTGCATATTCACATCAAATTTATTCTGTTGAATTCCCCCATACCATTCGCGCTCCAAAGAACTGACAATCACATGGGTGATGCCATATCTGTCGAGCAGATCTGCAGCCACATTCCAATCTCGGGTGGTGTAGATTGTTTGAATATCCGCTTCACGGCTGGCGAGATTGCTAAAATATTCTCCACGCCATTGTGCTTCGTGATTGACCCACCCCATAACAGTTTGAAAACCAGTCATCATCGAAATCCGGGAGGAACGTCCTTCCACCCAATAGGCTCCTTTCGTGCCCTCCAGAATTACGGAGTCAAACGGGAGATTACTGTTCATCCAATCTATCATCGCCCAATCATCAGGATAATACAAACGATAATAGTCTAATCCGTCCAAAGTTGGGGTTCTCAACCCATTCGAAGCAACCGAATCTCGCATCGCTGCTGTAGTGGTCTGAATGGTTCCGACTGTATACACGCTTCCCAACAAGAACCCAACCCCCACTAATATCGAAACAACGATCCTGCCCCACCCTTTCGCTTGTTTCAATAAGTACCAGAAACCAAAGCTGGCTACTAACGACCACAGGATCCAAACCTGGAAGTAGAATTTGAATATTGTATTCATACGCCAGCCAAAATTGTCACGTAAATAAACAAATTCCGGACCTAATAATAACAATATACCTGTAATCAACATCGCAAAAACGAACATCAGGGTCGCTGATCCCTGTTTTCTCAACCCCCACAGCACTGCTAACGCAGCCACCATCAACAAGATGCCGACCAGTAATGTGCCCCCCTCTGCCAGCCTTCGCATTAGCAACCAACTGATCGCCTGGTCGAGTGAAAATGGTGAAATCGCCCCATTTATCAAGTGCCCCATACTTGGGGAATTGATAACAACCACCACCAATAAAACAGTGATCAAAGCCATCAGGAGGAAAAATGCCAGGCTGAATCTCCAACCAATCTTATAATCGACAGCTTGTTTGTTTTTTCTCAATACTAAAACAACTAACGGTAAGATCGCCACCAACAAGGGCCCAAACATGACAAAGGACTGCCGTAATTTGGTCGGGTAAATGGCGTTGGGGATAATCCCACCGGCTTGGGATTGCAAGCCAATCAGGAATGGAATGTACAGAATAACACTCAACACAATAACACTGATGGTTGGGTAAAGGTATTGAAGGAAGTTTTTCCAATCAAAGGTTTCCTCGCTTTGATAAAAGTAAGTAAAGCCGACACTCAAAGCAAACAGAAACAAATAGATTGGAAAATCCCATGTATTCAGGAAGATTAAGCTCCCCAGAATGATCGCGGATAGAGTAATCCTTTCCCACCTGACCGGTTGATGTACCAAACCATCTTTTCGATGGCGAAAATCAAGTATCCACTCAAAGCAAAGCAGAATTACCAGCAATACAAAAGGAAGCCCCAACACATGTGGGTGCAAATCAGCCAACAGGAACGAGAAAGCCGGGAATTCATCAATTGCTTCCGGATCATATCCGGTCAGGTTGCGATCATGCACCACCCGGGAGGCAAAAAACCAGTTGCCTTGTTGAATACCTTGAAATGGTACTTCTCTAGCTGGAATCGGGTTTAAGAGCTTCAGATCCATCCATTCCCAGAAATTAATTTTTCCTGCCAATACCTTTGGTTCAATTACCGCCTGGGTTTCCTGGTCAATTTTGCCTGTCTCAAACCAAACCGTTGGCACCTCCAGATCTGCAAAAATGTGATGGGAGTGCAAGACGTTTAAGATGCCATAAAAATTCCCTACAATCAGTAAAACAAATGGCCCCAAAAAAGCAAAAGGTACTATTTTCATTAAGTGAAAATTAATCGGTGAAGTTTTTTGCGCATATCTTGAAATCAGATTGAGGATGATCCCAAAGGAGGCAATAAATGCCAGGGCAAAAATCAACGCGATTGCCAGATTGAATGTAATGCCTGCCGAAGTACCAGTCAGTTTGGCAATCAATGCAACCATCACATAACCGAAATAATAATAACTAATGCTATAGTCTGAAAGCCACGCATCCTGTGGAGGAAAAGTTGGGCTGCGTAGAATGGAATTGATGAACATCAACTCCATCGGTTTCTCTGTACCATTGATATCCGGGTTGTAGGCTCTTAGCCACGCCATTCCAATAAATGCAAGCAGAAAAACAAGTTCCGTGATTAAAACAAATGACAAATGTTTACTGCACCAGTTCTTAAACTCTGGCCAACATGCTCTATTAAGTACCCATAGCGACCCAACCAACACAACAATCATCGCCATCAATATCCCAGCTTGCGAATTTTGAGACAATTTCAGGATATTCAGGATCCAATGGGAAAAACTAACTAACAGGATTCCGAGAATTTTTGAAACAGTGAATCCTCGTTCAATCTGTTTTTTGAATAAACGAAAGGTGATTGGAAATGTAATCCACCCGATTATTAGAGCAAATAACCACCATTTGAGAAAAGGAACGATGTCCGGATGCATAGAGGTATTATAGTTAAATTCAAAGAAAAGTTATAGGAATTTTGACAAACTTTGGGGAAATCATTCTATAATTATTGGTAATACCATTGATTATCTTTTCTTGGCATTCCTATTTTCATTTTTCCCAATTTATTCAGAGGTATCATAATGAATGAAAACAAATTCAAGGAGCTATTAAGGTCAGTAGTTGAGAACCAATTTGAAATTCCCTCATCCATCACCCCGCGTGAGTGTTTACCTCTCTTCTACAAACACATCGGGTCAAAAGATGCTGAATTAAGGGACGAATTGATCTTCTCGGTATTGGCAAATTGGATCTATAAAGGGGTCTATACCCGGGAACAAATTTACAAAATTGCAGATACCCTCACCCAGGATGAATTTATATTAAATGGGGTTGGACAGGAAAAAGATGATTCGGTGTTTGTTCGCTCTGCAACTGCTCTGCAATTATGGGCGCTGATCGTCACCCACAAAAAACGCAGCTTTTTACCTTTTAATACCATCGCTTTGATTTATGAAAAATCTTTGCGACTTCTCAGAGAAGAGCTGGATTTTCGGGCTTATGTGGAAGAGGCGGGTTGGGCAAATTCAATCCCTCATGTTGGTAATATATTTCTTGAACTGGTTCAATTACCAGAGATGAAGAAACCAATGATTCTCGAAATCTTCAATACAATCATTGAGAAGATCCAACAACCCAGCTATAAATTTCCGGGAGATGAAGTTGAATTTCTCGCCGGACCAATTGGGGAAATCCTGGCTAGGGAAATATTATTGGAAGAAGAGATCGTGGAAAACCTGAATAAATTAAAAATTGAACCACATCATCAAGGGCAGAAACCAGAAGATTACTTCCGATTGGTAAACGTCAGAAATTTTTTAAGGGCAATTTATTTCTACCTGCTCGATTTTCCCGAAATGCGGCGCCCAAGAGATCTGCTTGTCCTTACATTACAAGATTTAAAGTCTTCATAAAAACTCCAGCAAAGGAATTTCGCTCCCTGAGCCCTGGCCCTTTCCCAGGGCTCAACTTTCTTTGTCCTTTGTTTTTTGATATAATCCTCCCTCATAATCCAATACAGTGGGTTCAAAGAACAGATCAGACTGGTTGAAAAAAAAGACAGTAGCAAGTGACCCCTTGAACAATAACTCACCTCAAAAATCTTATCAGGCCTTATGGCAAAAAAGTCTTTCAGCTGCTTTCCCGATAGTGTTGGGATATCTCCCGATCGGTTTCGCCTATGGGGTTTTGGCAATTAATGCCGGGTTGACAATCTTCCAAACGGTTTTAATGTCAATCATTGTTTTTGCTGGCTCCGCCCAATTAATTGCTGTAAGCTTGTTTACCCAGATGGTTAACCCCTTGTCTATCATTGCCACCACTTTCATTGTCAACTTACGTCATTTGTTGATGTCAGCCGCCCTGGCTCCCCACCTCCAAACCTGGAAGAATTCAGAAGTTGCTCTTTTCACTTTTGAATTAACCGATGAGAGTTTTGGAGTCCAATCGTTACGCTTTGATCGGGGTGAAAACCAACCAACATCCAGCATTCTCATCAACATCATTTGTCAATCTGCCTGGGTGCTTGGTAGTTTACTGGGGGCAGTCATTGGAAACCTAATTCAGGATGTTCGTCCTTTTGCTTTGGATTATGCTCTACCAGCCATGTTCATCGCGTTGCTGATACTCCAAATCAAACACCGAACCCATTTGTTAATTGCAATTTTAAGTGCTTTGCTTTCATTATTGATCTGGAGATTAGGGGCCACCCAATGGCATGTCATCATTGCTACCATCATTTGTGCAACTATCGGCGCAGGGATAGAAACATGGAAACGTCAACAGTCCTGATCACCTTCATTGGCATGGCAATTGTCACTTATATTCCGCGCCTGGTACCTGCCTGGTTCTTGCGGGATAAACAATTGCCCGACTTTCTGGTTGCCTGGTTACGCTATGTCCCTGTTGCAGTTTTGGCTGCTTTATTATTACCCTCCTTATTAATAGAAGGGAATCAGGTTACTTTCTCTGCTACAAATCACTATCTTTGGGGGGCTATTCCAGCGGCATTGGTTGCCTGGAAACGTAAAAGTCTGTTTGGAACAGTGATCGTTGGGATGATTGTGGTTGCTTTAGCGCGATTACTATTTCCCGGATAGTTACTTCTGCTTATACCCTTTTTGATAATACAGTGGAAACAAGTGAATTCCCAACCCAAGAGCGAACATGCTTAGCCCAACCACAGCCAGGATTGGTAATTGTGAATATATTCCAGCACCAAACCCAAAGAATGTGAAAAAGAGGTGAAAAGTGAACGGCACCAGGAAAATCGTTCTGTCAAATTGAGGTTTCTGAACAAAACGAGGTTTTACAACATACAAAATTACTGCTCCACTGAGGATAATCAGACTCATGCTAAGAGCACTGACCAGTTCTGTGCTGGAAAACACATACGCGAATAGATAATTGGTAACAGCTAATACCAGCACTGCTCCCAAAAAAGAGATCAATGGGTAGACCCATTTTAGCAATGGAGAATCTCTCTGGGATAATTTATGCCTGAACCAATAAATGAAGCCACTGTAAGAAACCACCACAATAAACCATGCCCAAAAATTTCCCCACGGCACCCCAAACCACTGTTGGTTCAGATCAATAACCCAATTCCAGAAACCTAACCGAATGGCAACCGCATCCATAGCCAAATCGAGATTTAATGCCAACAATCCAACCAGGAATGGCCTTGCAAAGTCTGGCATCTCTAAATTATTTACAAATTCCATGCCGCTATAAATAATGATTGCCCATCCCAACCCAATACAAATCGGGGCACCATCCAACATCAGAAAGAAATCTCCATAATGGTAGGCTTCGAGTTGCTGGATGGTCATCCATTCCAAAAACACTCCAAACACCAAAGCAAAGATGATTTCCAGCACTTTTTGCTTGGAATGTCTGAAGGCATGCCACAGACATGCAAGGAAAAGACTGATAGTTAAGATTTCAAAAACAATAAATGCAGCTTTACTCATACTCAATAAAATTGTACCTTTGATTAACAATCCAAACCAGTCTGAAAGCATGTAATTCGGAAGTTTCATTGAAATAACAATCTGTATTTTTTCAGCTAAATCGTTTTCAAAATTGAAAGGTTAATGATTTAGCCTCCATGTACCTTTATAATCAATAAACATTATTAATTTAAGGATTGTAAATGACTATAGAACCTAGTGGATATAATGTTCCGAACCGAATTGCTCGTTATATGATTGTGACACTCCAGGATTTAATGGGGGAAAATGGATTGAATGCAGTTCTAAAACAAAGTGGGCTGCCTTCCTTTAAAGAAATTTGTCCTCCGGACACCATGGACAACGTCTTTGATTTTGCTTTATATTCCGGGATCTGTGCGGCTGTTGCGAATACCTATGGTCCAAGAGGAGCAAGAGTGTTTCTCATTCGGGCTGGAAAAGCTGGATTTCGTAATGGCATTCAAAGTTTTATTGATAATTATGGAGCCGGTTTGGAAATTGGTGGGAAAATCCTCCCTCTTTCTTTCAAGCTTCCCCTTTTCCTGCGATGGATTGCCAAGAATTACACCGAAACAAGTGATCGAATTGTGGAGGTAAAAGACGGTGGTGATCATTATCTTTACATCAACAAACGCTGCCCGGTATGCTTTGGGCGTGCCACCACAACCCCAGATTGTCACATCACCTTAGGATTTTTACAGGAAGCTACTGCCTTTATCTCCAATGGGGCTCAATTTCAAATCAGACAGACCACTTCGATTGCAGCAGGGGATCCAAGCTGTGATTTTGTCATTCCCAAAAAACCCTTGGATTAACTTCAAGATTAACAATACATAAATCCTACCGAGTTTCAGCTTTTTCGTTGGATATAAACAGACCATTCGTTGAAAGATGGTTTTTATATTTAAATTATTTCTATGTATAATTAAAAGGTCGTTTCAATATCCTACTAAAGGCTAAACATGGAAGAAAAAGAAGTAGTCGTCGAGGCTTTTACCGAGCTAGCCCCACGTTATGAAAAAGTTGTTGATAATGAATTGAATAAATTTTGGGGGTGGAGTTATGATGGCTTTATTCGTTTTCTCATCGACAACACCATCATTCATTCTGGAGAACTTCTTCTGGATATTGCCACCGGTACCGCGGTCATTCCCCGAGCAGTTATAAAAACGAATCCCAATTGCAAAATCGTCGGGGTGGATATTACCCGAGCAATGCTAGAACAAGGCAAGAAACGAATTGAGGAAGGATTGTTTGGGAAAAAAATCTTTCTCACCACCGGTAACGCTATGTTTATGCCTTTTGCTTCCAATTCATATGATCTTATTTTGTGTGGTCTCGCCACGCACCACATGCAAGTTGACCAATTAACAGCCGAAATTTATCGGATCCTTAAAGAGAATGGCCGTTTTTCCTTAGCAGATGTAGGCGGAGCTACCTGGTGGCGAAATCCGGTAATAAATTTCTTCATCAAAATTCTCGCTTATGTTTATTTTCTGATAACTGAAAACAAAGACCGCGCTAAAGCCGAATCATCAGCAGTCTCCAACGTTTTCACAGCGGAAGATTGGAAACGCATCCTACAAAATGCAGGGTTCGAAGAAGTGAAAATTACACATCTGAAGTCTACGAAATTTTGGGTACCTGACCCATTATTAATTCAGGCATACAAAAGCCAACCAAAGCAAGGAGAGGGAGAATGAACACAGTAAAGGAATTGTTGAAACAAGGAAAAAAGGCCGAAATTTGGACAAAATTATGTGGCCATCTGGATCTAAATATTGATGAATATATGGAAATCCAGGAACGATTGTTGTTCGAGCAAATCGAATATCTAAAACACAGTGTAATTGGAAAAGCTTTATTAGGAGAAAAAATCCCATCTACAATCGAAGAATTTTGCAATTATGTTCCTTTAACCACCTACGCGGATTACGATCCATTCCTCAAAGATCAAAACGCTGATGTTTTACCTTTCGAACCATTTGGTTGGGCGAGAACATCTGGACGTTCCGGGGAATATCCGTGGAAGTGGGCACCCTACACCAAACAGATGTATGACCAATTGGGAAATGGATCGCTGAGTGCAATCTTGATGTCTTCCGCTACTCGCAAAGGGGAAGTGAATATCGATCCTCACAACGTCCTCCTTCTAGGCACTGCACCGCGCCCTTATATGTCCGGGTATTTAAGTTTATCCGTCGAGGAGCAGTCCGGATTTCGCTTTGTTCCTCCTCTGGCAGAAGGAGAGGCAATGGATTTTGCAGAACGTATTAATGCGGGTTTCCAGCAAGGCATGATCACCGGATTGGATTACTTCTATGGCTTGGCAAGCATCCTCGCCAAGATCGGTGAGCGATTTGAAACGGGGGGAGGGAGCACAAAATTCTCCGCCGGTATGTTGCGCCCCAGTGTGTTAATTCGTTTACTCAGAGGTTTTTTTAACGCCAAAGTAGGCAAAAGAAAATTATTACCCAAAGATATCTGGAAAATGAAAGGGGTATTAACCGGAGGGACTGACACAGAGATCTTCCGCAAAAAGATCGAATATTATTGGGGCAAACAACCACTGGAAGGTTACGCCTGCACCGAAGGTGGTATTTTCGCTTTCCAATCGTGGAGTTACAAAGGAATGACCCTCCTGCCAGATTGCAACTTCTACGAATTTATTCCCTATGAAGATCATATCAAGAGCCGTTTAGACAAATCTTACAAGCCTAAAACCGTTCTGTTCCGAGACCTGGTACCCGGTATTTATGAAATCGTTTTCACCAACCTACTAGGTGGCGTTTTCACTCGTTATCGCATTGGTGACCTGATTGAAGTCATTTCGATGCGTGATGAGGATCTCGATATCAACCTACCTCAAATCAGATTCTATTCCCGCTGTGATGATATCATTGATCTGGCTGGATTAATACGATTAACCGAAAAATCGATCTGGCAGGTTATTGAAGCCACTGGTATAAAATATGTAGATTGGATTGCCAGAAAAGAAGAAAAAGATGGAAAACCAATTCTGCATCTTTACTTGGAATTACATGAAAGTGATACGAGCACAGAACACGAGTTGGATAATATTTTAAGGCAGAAGTTCAGAGAAAAGCACAACGAATTCGTTGATTTTGAAAAAATGCTGGGTGTCGAAAACTTTGTTGTTTCGCGATTGAAGAATAGTGCTTTTGCAACCTATATGGAAGAACAAAGGAAAGCTGGCGCGGATCTTGCACACTTAAAACCAACCCATATGCAAGCACCCGAAAAGGTAATCAAACGATTATTAAACTAGGGACAACGGTTATGATTAAATGAATTTCAATTATCTTTCACTGATCCCATTAATAGCCCTATTCCTTTATGGAGGGCTATTTCTGACTACCACTTTTTCTAAATCTGCAACCCAAATTCAGGAGAGAATTTCATTTCGAGCCTATTTGACCATGATGATGTTATGGTCCTTAAGTGCCTTTTTATTACTTTCTGAATTTGATAGTCATAGCACTTTTTGGTTTCGGGTGATGGCTTTTGGTGCGGTTGGCTCGGCAGTTACGTTAATTCGATTTGTTCGCACTGTGACCGCCAAAAGGTGGCTTTGGATCAATTGGGTGTACATTTACGGAGTAGTCAGTTTTATTCTGATCATTTTTACTCCCTTGGCTGTAAAAAGTGCATCCATGGTAAACATGGAAGTCATTTATGAATTCGGTCCAATCCTTTTCGTTATTGCAGGACCTGGTTATTTGCTAAATATTTTCAGTCTGTTTCAATTAATCAAACGATTTAATGAGACTGATGATGTCATCATACGCAACCGCTTACGTTACCTGATCCTCGGTTTTGCCATCATTCTGATCATTTCGTTGATTAACTTCACCCCGCTTGGTAAATATCCGATTGATATCGCTGGAAATTCCCTCACAGCAATCTTAATTTCCTATGCGATCTTAAGACATCAACTCCTGGATATTAAAGTCATCATTCGTAAAAGTGTCTTATATTCCGTTCCAACGGTGATCATTGGAACAATTTATTTTCTGATTATTTCCCTGGCGTTGAACTTCATTCAAA
>CAYSFA010000003.1:0-55623 GCA_964430025.1 uncultured Anaerolineaceae bacterium
TATCCGATTTCTTCGAGCGTATGTTCTTCCCCATCATCAAGACCAAATCGAAGCGTGCCAGGGCTTCTACGATCATGCGAATTTGATACACTTCCGCCCCGATTAAATCGCTGAGTTCCAACAAGATTCGGCGAATCTCATCCCGTTCGGCAAGTTGTAATTCATGCCATTTATTGTTCAAATCTATCGTCACCAGCGGCTCAATAAAAATGGTAGCCCCTGAAGAGGATTGATCGTGAATGATGCCATTGATGCGGCCTTTAAACTCAGCTCGCAAAGGGACTACATAGCGGCCATTGCGTTGCGTGATCAGGGCTTCCTGAAGATATTTACTCTTGTTTGAGTCGGTAATGATATGGTTTAGTTTGGAGATCAAGCGTTCGTGTGCTACTTTAATCTCACTTCGGATGGAAGCTAATTTGGGAGAAGCATTGTCCAATACTTCACCACGTTCGGAAATAACACGTGAAATTGCTTCGATGATGCCAGGTGGTGGCGGTAGTTCTTCCCCCAACTGTGCCAATAACGGCAATGTTTCCGCCTGTTCCGTTAAGGTTCGGCTGAGGTCACGGGCGGCTGCCAGGGTGTAACGCACACTGAGCAGCTCATTCGGTTCCAACATGCCATGTTGAGCAGCACGATTGACCAGTGGGCGAATATCCCGGCTCCCTTTGACACCAATATCAGCTTCCTGGCTCAATAAATGGCGGGCCTGGCTGGTAAATGCCTGTCGATCTTTGGCTTCCTGAAGCGTACTGCTGGGATGTAAACTCATCGCTAGATCCGCAGAGCCACTAAAGGCAGCATACGAGCTTAATTTCTCGCGTATTTTATCAAACTCAAGGGTGTGTAGGGTTTTCTCATCCATCGTCGTTGCGAGTGTACCATAAAACCAGCCCAATTCGAATATTGAGGTAGAAAAACCGATCCATTGGGGAGGGTTGATCCTGGTCAACTTGGGTATGGCATTTGTTGTGATAAATGTGGCAGCGAGAGTGCTTTAAATAACATGAATTTGATGGCTATTCTTGTTAAAATGAGATTAAAATTTCCAAATGATAATGACAGTCTTCGGAAGACAAAGGTTGGATCATGTCAATCACTGTTCAGGATCGGATTGATCCTTTAAGCAATAAGGGAACCCTCAAAGAAGAGCTGGGTGATGGAGTGGTACGCTGTACCGCTTGCGCTCATCGTTGCCTCATCAAGCCTGGGCGACGCGGCATTTGCCAGGTTCGTTACAACCAGGATGGTGAATTACGGGTTCCCTGGGGTTATGTGGCAGCATTGCAGATTGATCCCGTGGAGAAGAAACCATTCTCACATTTCTTCCCGAGCTCTGATGCCTTGTCGTTTGGGATGTTGGGCTGTGATTTTCATTGTGATTATTGCCAGAACTGGCTTACCTCGCAAACCATGAGGGATCCCAAAGCTGATATCGGTGCGCAATACATAAGAGAAATCTCATCCGATAAACTGGTTCAAATCGCTTTAGATAATGACTCTCCTATTCTGGTTTCCACCTATAACGAACCATTGATCACAACCGAATGGGCAGTGGAGATCTTCAAAAAAGGTAAAAAAGCCGGGTTGAATTGTGCCTACGTTTCTAATGGGAATGCCACCCCGGAAGCATTGAACATGCTCAAACCTTATCTGGATGCCTACAAAATTGACCTCAAATCGATGCGTGACAAAAATTACCGCCAGTTAGGCGGAGTGCTCAAGAATGTGCTGGATACCATTCAATACGCCAGTCAGTTGGGTATCTGGGTGGAAGTGGTTACCCTGGTGGTCCCGGGGTTCAATGATGACCCGGAAGAATTGTGGGATGCAGCTCGTTTTATCGCTTCGGTTTCTGCCGATATTCCCTGGCATGTGACTGCCTACCACCCGGATTATAAGATGCTGGATAACCCAGCCACGCCAGTGACCACCCTGCAGACTGCCGCGGAAATTGGTCAGGAAGCTGGTTTGAATTATGTATATGCCGGCAACATCCCTGGTAGGGTTGGGTCATTGGAAAACACCTACTGCCCGCATTGCCAGCAGCTGCTTATATACCGACGTGGGTTTGTGATCCGGGATTATAAAATCACCGCGCAGGGGACCTGCCCGCATTGCGGGACGAAAATCGCCGGGCGTTGGGCGGATGACCCTTCTTCCGTGCATGTTGGTGGATGGGGACTGCCTAGAAGGATCTAGCGGTAATTTCGCTGTCTGATTAGAGCGGTTTGACCATATACAGCTCACCGGGTTCGAAACCGCGAGCCTGGTAATATTTGCGGGTACCGATGGCGGCAATGACTGCCAGATTGGAGAAACCTTTTTCGCTTGCGATGCGGCTGGCTTCTTCCAGTAATTGTTTCCCCAAGCCGATGTGTTGGGCAGCGCCTTCTTTTTCTGTGCCAACCGCCAGAGACTGCCCATAGACATGTACTTCCCGTACCAAGGCAGCATTTTTAAGATCCGCGAAATTGAGATCCGCAGAGGGATGGTTTTCTGGTGTGTCTTGCGGAAGCGAAAGTCTTAAGTAACCAGCGATCTTCCCCTCCGAGGTGCGATAATGAATGAAGTGTTCTTCAGCGTAAGCTGGTTGATAAACCAGATCTTCCAGAGATAAACCTTCGCCCTGCACCTGATGTTTCTTAACTTCATTACAGCGAATGCAGTTGCATTTTTGTCCACGACGAGCCACCTCGGCCAGCACATCCTGGCGAAGGCTGGTACGGCGGTTGCCTTCGACCACATGGTGCGATGGAATATCGCGAATGACGCGGTTGACCCGGCAATAAGGTTGGATCATCGGTTTGATATCCGCGATCAGACGAATCAAATCATCCTGGGTGTAAGGTTCGTACTCGCCTTTCTCCCAGGAAGAGAACAATTCGGTGCCTTCCAGTAATTGGGTAGGGTAAATTTTGATCTCATCCGGGGCAAAGCCACCATCCCAAAGGCGGGCGAAATCCTCGCGATCAGAATCGACGGTTGCTCCTAGCAAATTGGGCATCCAATGCAGCACAATCTTGAAGCTGGCAGCACGCAGCAAGGAAGTGGCGCGTAAGGCTTCTGCAACACTGTGACCGCGTTTGTTCAGGTCCAGGATGCGATCATCCAGCGATTGCACCCCCATTTGCACTTTGGTGACTCCTAATTTCCGCAACCAGACCAGCTCTTTGGCATCAATTTCGTCCGGGCGGGTCTCGATCACCAGGCCGACATTGCGGTGCGAAGCAGTTTCATTGATGCGGTGGGCTTCATCCAGGGTGGTGCTGTCAACCCCATTCATCGCATCGAAACAACGTTTGATGAAAAATTCCTGATAATCTTTGCGATACGAACTCCAGGTGCCCCCTAGAATGAGCAGTTCGATCTTATCAGTGGGGTGGCCATTGGCTTCGTAAGAATCCAAACGTGACTTCACCTGCACGAAAGGGTCAAACTGATGCTGGTAGGCACGCGCAGCCCCGGGTTCATCGATGATGTAACTCTTCGGCATACGCACGTCATCCGGGCAGAAGATGCACTTCCCCGGGCAGGGATAAGGCTTGGTGAGCACCGTCACAGTCGTCACGCCAGAAAGGCTGCGCACCGGCTTCATGCGAATTCGTTCAACCAGGGCTGGGTCTTCCTGCGCTTCCCCGCTTTCGACCTGGCGTTTGTATTCCGCCACAAGAATCGACTTGGGGATGTAACCTCCGGTTGGAATCGGATGAGAACGTACCGCCTGCGTGACCTTTTTGCCCCCGCGAATATCCTTCAAAATCCTGCGGGCAAGCTCCAGTCGTTCAGGGGTTGCCTGATAGCGTTCCATCCATTTTTCGTAATCTTTCATTTGATCTTTATCAAAGTGGTTGATATTTACCTCACCACAAATTTCTATGATGATCTGCAGCTTATCCAAGATGGACTTGGTATAATCATTCACATGCAGGCAGAGATTATTCAGCAGCTTTTAGACATTAATTATCAATTTTACCAGACATTTGGTGGGGCTTTTGCTGCCACGCGCCGTCGTGTACAACCAGGCATCCTGCAGGTGCTGGAAAAAATAGGGTTAGATGGCGGCTGGCTGGATCTGGGGTGCGGCTCTGGCGCATTGGCAAACCTGTGGATCGAACAGGGACGCACGGGTTGTTACCACGGGCTGGATTTCTCTGTCGTTCTGTTAGAAGAAGCACATTTCTATGTGGCAGGGGTAGAAAAACCACCAACACTGGAGGTGGAATTCTTTGAGGGGGATTTGCTGGCACAGGATTGGGTTACCACATTGCCAAGAGATCAGTATGATGGTGTCTTGTGTTTTGCCGCGATGCACCACATTCCGGGGTATCAGACCCGCTTAAAACTGGTGAAAGCAGCGCGATCCTTGTTGCCTTTGGGGGGGCTTTTTATCCATTCCAACTGGCAGTTTCAAAAGAGCACACGCTTGTTAGCACGCGTGCAGGATTGGTCGCAGGTGGGATTGAACCCGGAGCAGTTGGAGGAGGGTGACACCCTACTGGATTGGCGTTATGCCCTGCCAGGCCAACAGGAACAGGTAGGCTATCGCTATGTTCACCGCTTTTCCGAGCAGGAGTTTGAAAAGTTAGCTCAGGAGGGTGGCTTTCAGATCAATGAGGTCTTTCATTCGGATGGTGTAGGTGGGCAGTTAGGCTACTACCAGATCTGGCAAGCCATCTAGCGATGTATCCGTTTGACGGATGGACGGCAATACCCCAATGCGATGCCTTTTCCTACCGATTGGGCGTTGGTTTCCGCGTTCAGTTTTGATTTCAGGTTGGCAATGTGTAAATTGACCGTCCTGATCGAAAGATGAAGCTTATGGCAGATTTGTTTGCTGGTTAAACCCTGTGAGAGAAGCTCTAACACCTCCTGTTCCCGTTTGGAGAGTTTGATCTCCACCGGCATGCTGGCACGCGGCTGCTCCTGGGGCTCTTCCAGACTGACGACCACCCAATTCCCGACCACCACCGCATTCAGTTTTTTCCCTTTCAGCGTTCCTAAAAGCTGGTGAGCAGGGGCTGGCGGCGTCCAAAGTCCGGCGTTGATCACCTCCACCAACTTCATGGCTGGTTTTTCATCCTGAAAGGTCAACATGGACTGATCATCGAAAATCAATAAAATATGCGTCATAATATAGAACTTATTTTCTATATTATGACAGATAAAAAATGATCCGTCAAGGAATTAACTTGAAATAAAGCGCTGGGTGCCTAATGATGAGATTATGTGAAAGGTTCTTAATATTAGTCATAACAATGCTTGGATTAATTTTCTTGTTTCAATATAATAAAATTGTTATCTACTTCTTTTTGTTTGAATAATTAATAATTTAAAAATCTCTCCTGTTTGAGAGAAATATTCCATATGAGTAATATGAAAGAAGGCTCATTTTTGAATAGCAAGATTCTTCTACTCGATAATGATATTCCATTATTAGAAATGCTCGCTGAGCAGTTGGGCAAAATCTACAAAATTGTTACCGCCAAAACAGGGCAGGAAGCGCTTAGAAAAGCCTTCAGCGACCATCCCCATCTGGTTTTATTAGAAGTGGATCTGCCTGGTATGTCCGGATGGGAAGTGATCGCACGTTTACGAGAGATTTCCTCCATCCCAATTATGGTGTTGACCTCCAAAGATGGTGAAGCTGAAAAATTACGCGGCTTCACCCTGGGGGTTGATGATTATATGACCAAACCATTCTCCTACGCCGAATTGCTGGCAAGGATCAACGCGGTGCTTAACCGTACCCGGCGTGGGACGGGCACTCTGGAAAACATCATCATGGTGGATGAGATGGTGATCGACCTGAACCGCCGAGAGGTAAGGATTGATGGAAAAATGATGAATTTAACCCCGACGGAGTTCCGTTTGCTGGAAGTGCTGGCTAAACGCCACGGAAAAGTGGTATCGGAAGAGGAACTCACCAAACAAATGTGGGGCGAATACCGTGGAGAAGGCTCAACCATATTGAGGCGCTATGTGTGGTCGCTTCGCAGCAAGCTGGAGGAAGACCCGGCACAACCAAAATGGATCGTGACCGTACGTGGATACGGGTATATGTTGGAATAGGATGGAGGATTGAGGTTTGAGGGGGAAAAAGAAAACAGAATGGACAGGATGGAAAATTAAAGAGGGAGTTTGATCTATCTAATCATTTTTTACCCAGTTGGGGGGTGACAGGGGTGGAATTTGTTGGTACCCTTATGTGTGTGAGGGTAAGGATCATCAAGGAGAACAATGATGTTGAAGTTTCGTTATTTGTTTAACAATCCCGATCTGGCGGAGATGCTGGTGAAAAACTGGGAGTATGATCCGGATTCGTTGGAGTTGTTTAAGTATTTTAGAATTTCCGCCAATGCGGTGTACCCCTTCCGACTATCTGGTGAAACACGTTTCTTGCGGTTCAGTCCGTTGCCGGAGAAGGATGAAAAAAGATTAATTGCTGAGCTGGAGTTCCTCAATTATCTTCGCAATCAAGGGTATCCGGCAGCGGAACCGATTATTACCAAAAATGGGCAGTCCCATGTTCTGCAGGATACTCCCTGGGGCGAGTATCTGGCTTGTGTTTTTAAGAAGGTGGCAGGGAAGCAAATCAACCAGACCAGCTTTGAGGATGAGCTGATGTTTGCTTATGGCTCAGCACTGGGAGAGTTGCATGCACTTTCGAGGAAGTATGAGCCGCGTATCGCCCGCCGATGGACGCATGAAGATGTGTTAGATTGGATTGAGGGTGAGTTTTCACGATCTTCAACGGATTCTAAACTATTGGGTGAGCTAAATTACTTGCGTGAACAATTTTCCCAATTACCAACCAATGGTTCGGTGTATGGACTCATTCATTATGATTTTGAGCCGGATAATGTGTTTTTCGATGAATCGAATTATCAATGTTCTGTGATCGATTTTGATGATGCCATGTACCACTGGTATGTGATGGATATTGTTCAGGCGTTGGCAGCCATCAAAGATGAGGTGGAAACGGATGATTTCTTAGAAATAAGATCACATTTTTTGGCAGGGTATCGAAGCAAGTGCTCCATAAATGATCAAATTTTCTCTAAGGAATCTCTCTTCCTGAGATTTGATAAATTGTATAAATTTGCCCGTGTGACCAGAGCCATACAGGAGCAATGGGAGAATGAACCGGATTGGATGATTTCCTTAAGGGAAAAATTGAATTCTTTTATTTTCTAATTTCTACAATATAATGGAAGAACCTGAGCTCTTTGAATATTAAATAATTGGTGAAATACCCGACGATTTCATGAAGAAATTTAGATCAATCCTTTTGCTTACTTTTGTGTTGTATTATTTGGGGTTTGGTTTTGATTCGGCTTCTAAAGTATTCGCGCAATCCTTATCCGCAAACGATATCATCAGTGCGGTTAATGATTTACGGGCTTCGAGAGGGCTGACTGCTTATCAGGTTGACTCCTGGTTGATGTCTTATGCCCAACAACATGCCGAATATATGGCTTCTATTCAGGGCGGGACGCATACGCACAGCGATGGTAGTATTGCCTGGAAAAGTGGTATTCAGGAAAATGTTGCTTCCGGGACGGATGGGATGATCGACGCATCCTTTATCGTCACACAAATATGGGCTGATGAAATTCACATGAAGACGATGGTTGGATACAGCAGTGGAACAGTAGGGGTGGGGGTTGCTTTGGGAGGCGATGGAAATTTTTACGTGTCGCTGAATGTGATGGCTGGTGGTAGTACGGCACCTCAACCGGTGAATGTGACAACCAGCGTTGCTCAAGTCCCTCAAGCCAGTCCCACCAGCGTGTCTGAATGGATTGTTCCTCTGGTTAAGAGCACACCTAACGCGGAGGGGCAGATCATCCATATTGTTCAGAATGGACAATCTCTGTGGGATATTGCAGTCGCTTATGAAGTAACCATAGATGCAATTCGTGGGCTGAATAATATGGCGATGGAGTCGACCGTAATCAACGTGGGGCAGGAATTGTTCATCATGCAGGTGACTGTGCAACCGACGGTTCCAACCACTGATACCGCAGAACCCACTGTTGCTGTACCCACTCTTCGCCCCAGTTTCACTGCGACCAGTGAACCAACTGAAACAGAAGAAATCGCAGCAGTCGAAGCAGTCGCCATTATACCGACCAGTCTTCCTCCCAGGCAGTCGCAGCCCGGCAGCCAATTTAATGTGGTTTACGTTTTGGTCACCCTGCTTTTGGTGGGCTTGTTGTTTTTCAGTTTCTTCAAGTTTTTCAATATCAAAGAACCATCCTCGGAATCACAGACTCCAGATCAGTAAGATCCTGCGGGAAGAGTTTTTGGCTTCGCCCTGATTGATGGGTCAGATGGTAGAATCAACCAATCTATGAAAGTATTCTTACTCAAAGTCTGGAAGTCCCTGCCCGACTCAGAATTATTACGAGGAATTTTGATATGGTTAATTACCCCGAAGTTCTTGGTTGGGGTGGTTGGCGTGGTGATTAATCCGGCTCGGGAGATTCTGCTGCTGAAACATACCTACCGCCACAAGTACCCGTGGGGACTGCCAGGGGGATGGCTCAAACGCGGGGAACAACCGATGCAGGCCCTGAGAAGGGAGATCCTGGAAGAGACTGGCATGACGGTAGAGGTGCTGCTGCCGCTGGTGGTGGAAGGGGATGATGATTGGCCACGAGTCGACTTGATCTTCTTATGCCGGTTGGTGGATGATAAATTTTCTTCCAGCGATGAAGTGTATCAGGCAAAATTCTTTGCCTTGGCTGAGTTGCCAAATATTTTACCTTCCCAAAAAAGATTGATTCAAAAAATTTATGAGATGAAGCTTTTTGATGATTTAACGACAAAACAATAATCGTTCGTTCAAATAAAACCAACACAGGCTGAGATATGAAAAAACTACGTCCCTGGAAAACTCTTTCGAAAGAAAACATCCTCAATCACAACCACTTTTTACAAGTGGAAAAGCATGTGGTGGAGCTCCCGGACGGGCAAATCACCCAGGATTGGTCCTGGGTGAAAATACCGGATGCCGTGATTATGTTGGCGGTGACGAAGGAACAAAAATTTGTTAGTTTTCGTCTGAATTCAATTCATGCCAGACAAAATCGAGCACTTTGATGCCATCGACTTTGTGAATTTCATAGGCTTCATCGGCTAGATACATATCATCATTCGGGTCGATGCCCTTCGTATCCAGATGTTGCACACTAGCCCAGAAATTCCAAACGGGCAGATCGTATTGAGCAGCCAAACGTACCAGTGTTTCATTGATGCGTTCGTCCAATTCGCGGTTATCAGCTTTGGTTACCAAAATAGGGACCACGCCTTTTTCCAGCAGGTTATCGATGATGCGGATTAAATATTGTTCATTGCGCGATTCGTAATGGGTGCCCACCCGGATAAACACAATGCTGGGTTGGTGAACGCGCAGTTCACAATCGATCGCATTCTCATTATTTTCACAATAGCCTTCTTCATTATCATTCCAGAGCGGCCAAAGGAGTGCCCCTTCGGTGGTACCGATTTTCACGGTGGGGCTGTAACGATCGAAAGAGCCCTGGAAATTCGCCACCGTCTCTTGCACGGAAGAGTCAAATGTTTTCACAAAATCCGGGTCACTATCGAAAACTCCAAAGAAAACTTCAGGCAAGCTGTGGCAATCCCCAAAGATGGAAAAAGCGTTGGGATTATTCCCCATGGCTAGCCCCTGCTTATAAACTTGCTTAAGTTCATCGGATACATAATTGGGGAGGACCGGCCATTCCTTCCAAGATTCAGCCGCGGGGTTCTGAATGACGGTTGGTTTCTGTGTTGATTGTGTTTCAACTTCCGGAGTATCGCTGGTTGGCTGTTCTTTTGTGGGGAGGATGTCCTTGGTGATCTGGATGGTAGGAGTTTGTATCTGAGGATTTTCGATTGTTTCTGTGGGGTTGGCAAGCTTCTCTACCCCCTCATGTTGCGCATTCACCGCCAGAAATATTCCAGCTGGAATGGCAATTAGCATGAAAAGCAACGCGAAAACATAAACCCATTTATTGTTCATAGTCATCACCAAAGGCTAATTATAACTTGAAAAAAAGCTTGATTTTTGACAAAATCAATCAAACATTCGAGATCAAATCCAAAATTTCGAAATTTGGATAAAATCGAATACAATAAATGAACTCTCCAACCCAAATGGGTATGAGTGCATGATGAAAATGAAACGTTTGAAGTATCTGATTCCCCTTCTTTTTATCCTCCTGTTGGTATTTGTTTTGGTTTTGTTTTTCAATAATGAAAACCAAAATGCTATGGGTGTTTCAGCTTTATTAGAAGAAACTGATTTGGTAGATGAGCTGACCCAGCCGGGTGCGAGTGAGTCGTTTCTTATTCCTACCCAAACGGTGGCAATTGAACCACAAAATACAATAGCACCAACATCCATCTCTACGCAGACTACCCCGACTACTAAACCAGAAGAAACCTGGGAAGATGTGCTTTACCATACCAGCCTACGATTCATCGCTGATACACCAGAGGAGGCTGACCAGGTAGCCCGGGAAATCGATTTTCTGGCAGGTGAAAAGGAAGTTGCGGGGAATATGTGCGGGCCATTATCCATTGCCATCTTAAAAGATGGCGGTTTATTGCCGGAAGAAACGGATGTTCATGATGCCTGGTTATTGTGTGCCCATGAAAATCGGGAAAATTGTTTTGGCATGGAGACATTAACGAAAAGCTATTTTCCACCAGATGAATATGAATACAAGCGCGTGTATGAAAACGTCAAAGATTATGACTTCAAATCCAACCCGTTGCAACCTGGTGATTGGATGTATCTGTACACCTATATCCATGGGTATGATCATATGTTGGTCGTCACCCGGGTGGATGAAAGAGGGAACCCCTATACAGTGACCAACGTTGATTGGGGGGAAGGGTTTGTGATCCAGGAAATGAAATTATATGACGTCGACAACCCGGAAGAAGGGCTATTTTATGAACTCACCAAGATTGAGCGAAGAAGGATTGGGATGATGGGGACAGCCGGCTTCCTGCTGGTGCGTAAAATTGGGGAATTGGGGGAGTAAACCTGGTCAGGAACAGTTCTTCTTTTTTATTGTTTGCTGTGCCTGGTTCATCTATAATTCTTCTATAAAAATCCATTCCCACAAAAAATCAGGAGTTAATATGGAAAAGATTGATTTTAAAAAAGAACTCAAGCATCTTTACCAACCACCTACCTCAAAAGTCGTTGAAGTGACAGTGCCAGTAATGAATTTTTTGATGGTAGATGGGGAAGGTGACCCCAACAACAGCCAGGCGTATTCAGCAGCGGTAGAAGTGTTATTTCAGGTGTCGTATGCTTTGAAGTTCGTCGTGAAGAAAAGTGAGCTGGCGATTGATTATGGGGTGATGCCATTGGAAGGGTTATGGTGGGCGGATGATATGGCTGCCTTTTCGGTGGAGGACAAAGCTGGCTGGAAATGGACGATGATGATCATGCAACCTGAATTCATGACGGAAGAAATGGTGAGAAAGACCATCAGGGATGTGGAAAAGAAGAAGAACCCAGTGGCGATTTCCAAAGTGCGCTTCGAAGCGTACCCGGAAGGAAAAGCTGCCCAGATCATGCACATTGGTCCGTTTTCAGAAGAAGGGCCAAATGTGGCGAAGGTACATGCCTTCATTGCTGAACATGGCGCGCTGAGTGGCAAACATCATGAAATTTATCTGAGCGACATTCGTAAGGCGGATCCGGCGAAGTGGAAGACGGTGATCCGGCAGCCGTTTGTGTAGTTGATAGCTCATAGCTCGTAGCTCATCGCTGAAAGCGAAAGTCCTAAGGCGAAAGATTCTATTACTGGGCATTTACTTGGAATGAAATTTAGTGATGAGATAAGGAAGGATGATGATGAAAACTTCAGAATTTGGTTTACATAAAATTGGGCAGATTGCGATTCCGGTCAGTGACCTGGAACGGGCAGTCTCATTTTATCGGGATGAGTTGGGTATGAGGTTTTTGTTTCAGGCACCTCCCGGATTGGCGTTTTTTGATTGCGGAGGAGTAAGGTTAATGTTGGATGTACCCGCCAAGGAGCAGGAGAACACTTTTTCCTCGATCATTTATTACAAGGTGGATGATTTACCTTCTGCGTTTGAGACGCTGAAATCTCGAGGGGTTGTTTTTGAGCAAACACCCGAGTTGGTCGCGAAGATGCCAGATCACGAATTGTGGATGGCTTTTTTGAAGGATCCGGATGGGAATATGCTGGGATTGATGTGGGAGAAATTAGCTGATAGCTGATGGCTGGTGGCGTAAGGATAATGGCGATAAGGAAAAAGGAAAAGACTTTGACGCAGGACGCAAAGGGTTATATTTGAAAGATTGGGAAGAATAGATTGATAAATGGATGAAGGACGGGCTGAGAAAATCGGTTTTGAAAGAATGGATGGAGAATGGCTGAGAACAGCGATGGCGTAGATTTACAGGTGGTGGCTGGGAAGGATTTGACTTTTGAAGTACGCCAGGAGGTCATTGCGCTTTGCGATCTGGCGTATGAGGAAGATATGGGGGCGATCCTTAAGGAGTTTGTTGATCCGGTGCATGTGCTGGGGTATTTTGAGGGCAGGTTGGTTACTCATGCTTTGTGGATTGAACGTTTCTTGCATCCAGAAGGTTTACCGATGTTACGAACCGCCTATGTGGAAGCCGTCGCCACCCATCCCGATTTTCGTTCTCGAAGGTTCGCCAGCCAAATTATGCGTGAAGTAGTTGAGCATATTCAGGATTATGATATTGGTGGTCTGGCACCTTTCAATGTGGAATATTACGCAAATTTAGGCTGGGAGTTGTGGCGTGGTAAGTTGTATGAGCGCAAAGATGGTGAGGTGCTTACTTCTGACCCCGAAGAGCGAGTCATGATTTACCGATTAGCGAAGACTCCAGCCCTGGATCTGGACGTACCCATTTCGGTCGAGTGGCGGGTAGGGGAAGTTTGGTGATGTTAGAAAGATCATAAATCCAATTACTTTCTTTAGGATAAGTGAATAAAATGCGAAAACAAAATTTCGAAGAATTGGTGCAAGAAGCCTTGGAGCAGGAATTCTCGGGTTGGGATTTTTCCTGGATGAAGGGACGTTGGTTTGATGAAGAGCCTTTTTGGGGTTATCGCCAAATGGTAGTGGATAGGATGCAAAAGATTGGGGCAATGCTGGATATGGGCACAGGCGGGGGTGAATTCCTGGCGTCTTTGACGGATTTACCAAAATTGACCTGTGCGACGGAGAGTTACTCACCTAATATCCCCATTGCGACGGAGCGTTTAGAACCGCTCGGGGTGAAGGTTTTTCCGATTGTGGATGACCATACCTTACCTTTCATTGATGAACAGTTTGATCTGGTGATCAATCGCCATGAATCCTATGATTTAAATGAAGTCTGGCGGATCCTGAAACCTGGTGGGATTTTCCTTACTCAGCAGGTGGGGCCACGTAACTGTGTTGAATTAAATCAATTTCTGGGGGCTGATCCCGAAGCGGATTTGCTTCACTGGACATTGAGTAAAGAAGAAAATTTATTCAAACAAGCTGGTTTTATCGTGTTGCAATCCCATGAACAAATTCTGGACAGCAGATTTTTTGATATCGGGGCGGTGGTGTTTTATTTGAAAGTAATCGAATGGCAGATTGAAGGGTTTTCAGTCGAAAAGTTTGAACAACGCTTGCGTGAGATGCACCAATGGATCGAGAAACATGGTGCGTTTTATACCACCGATCAACGTTTTTTGATCGAAGTTCAGAAACCAATGAATTAAGTTTTACAACCTGTTTCTTTCTATCTTGAACGTGCTATAAATTTTCTATTCGATATAAAAATTTATTCCATTCATAATGAAATTTCTTCAATACCTTGGAATCAGTTAAAGGAGAGTTTGATAATGACAACCATTCAATCAGAACATTTTGTCAAAGCATGCCTACTTTTACTTGAAGAATCCTTTGAACGTGTTATGGGTATATATCTTGATAAAGGCACTTCTTTATTTGAAACATTGGCAGGTATCAGCGCGGAGGAAGCCTCCATCCCGGTGGGCGGTAAATGTGCTACCCTGGCTGCCCAGGTGAAACATGTTGCTTTTTACCTGGACGTGACCCTGCAGAGTGTACAGAATCCCAATCATCCCCCAGTGGATTGGATGGAGATTTGGAATACGGTGAAAGCGGTGGATGAAGCCGGTTGGCAGGCGATTCAGACTGAATTACGCACAAATTACGAACGAATTCAGGAATTGGTAAAATCAACCCCCGCCTGGAGCAGTGAATATGAAATTGGTGGAGCAATGGGTTTGATCGCGCATACAGCCTACCATTTGGGTGAGATTCGCCAGGCGTTGTGTACTTTGAAGCAATGAAAAATTAATATCCTTTTTCGATCAATTTTCTGAGGAAATCTTATTGTGAGCGGTTAATAATTCATTCAGGACTACAATAAAAATATCTCTTAACGAGAGAAGGCAAGGAGTTCTGCTATGAATATGGAATCCTCCATTGTTGTCGAAAAGCTCGATAAATTCTTTGGAAAGCAAAAAGCAATTGAAAATCTGAACCTGGAGATTGGGAAGGGGATGATTTATGGTCTGCTGGGGCCAAATGGGGCAGGGAAAACCACGCTTATCCGGTGTTTGGTGGGTGCAACCAAACCCACTAATGGCAGGATTTCCGTTTTAGGTTTAAACCCGCAGAGTCAGAAGCACAAAGTACGCAGCTTGATTGGATATATGCCGCAATCTCCGGCTTTGTATGAGGATCTGACTGCCTTTGAAAATATTCGTTTTTTTGGGTATCCCCATCAAGGAGAGAATTTCTCTCAGCGAATTAAAGAAGTCATTGAGTTTGTGGGGTTAACCAAAAGAGCCCATGATCAGGTTTACAAATTCTCAGGGGGAATGAAGCAGCGGGTTTCACTGGCATGTGCGTTAGTACACCAACCCAAAATCCTCTTTCTGGATGAACCAACCACAGGGATTGACCCAAAATTGCGAGAGTCATTCTGGCAGCATTTTCGGGAACTTACCGAGCAGGGCACGACCATTCTGGTGAGTACGCATCAGATGGGAGAAGCCATGTTTTGTGATCGATTGGCAATTTTGTATGAAGGAAAATTACTGGCAGATGAACCACCCCGTCAATTATTGTGGAAGAAGCAAGCCAAGATCAAAGTATGGAAAGATAATTTGGTTGGTCAAAAGGTTGTCAGTCACTACCCGGAACATTTACCAAAAATCTTACAGAAATATGGTCTGGATCCAAGCATCAATCGTATAGAGATTGAAGAGGAAACGCTGGAGACGGTGGTGTTGGAGATGATCAACGAGCATGAAAAAGCATCCCACGGAGGTGCGTAATGACAAACACTTTCCAACGGACTGGTGTTGTTACCGGGCGGGTGTTGAACCAATTACGCCGGGATAGACGATTCGTTGCTATTTCGATCCTGTTTCCTTTAATCATTATCTACTTTATTAAACTTGTTTTTGACATCCTGGCTCCCCCGACATTTAACATCAGCCCGTATGTGGTGCCGTATGCCGCCTTTATTGTCCATTTCATCACCTTCATTCTGACGGCGATAGTGCTGGTACGGGAACGAACAGCTGGTACTATGGCGCAAATGTTTGTGAGTGGGTACAAGCAGCTAGAGATCATCATCGGATATTTACTGGCTTACACCGTGCTGGCGACCGTGCAGAGTTTTTTGGTTTTATTGGAGTTGAACTGGTTGTTTGACCTTGGGTTTAGCGTTGAGCAATTTGCTTCCATGTATCTGGTGATCAGCATGGCGATTGGCATGTTGGTTTCTAACTTTGCCAGGAACGAAGGGCAGGTATTTCCGTTTATACCCCTGGTAATCCTCTCGGTGATTCTTTCAGGCATCATCGTATCGGTCGATAAATTGCCGGATTGGGCACAGGTTTTGAGTTATTTAACCCCATTGTTCTATGCGAATGAGGTCTTGCAGGAGTTGATCACTGGTGGTGGGTTGCTGGATAACTGGCAGATGTTTGTGATTTTGCCCATTTATGGTTTGATAGTTGTAGGGATCGCGACCATCTCTTTAAGGGAGAAGGATTAATGATCCGGTTCTTTTTATAAACAGGATTATGAGCAATAGAATTCAGGGTTAACCTTTAATGTAGATTGTCTAATATGGCCAATAATTTATCCGGTGGATCGCTTTTACAGGCAAATGCATCCGCCCCGGCTTGTAAACACTGGTTCTCCAGGTTGGGTAGATTGCTAAGGGCAATTATAGTAACCGATTGGCACCATGTGTGGATGGTGTTGATTAAGTTCAATAAATTTTGATTGGTTTCCACCCTGATGGGTTTGATTCCTTGAAGATCAACATCCAGAATAACGACATCAGGGCATTGTTGTGTGAAGTTTGAAAACATGTCAATGATATTTTTGGACTCTCGAATGACGGAGATTCCACTTTTTTGACCCAGTACCAATTTTAACGCCGTGATTACTTCTGGATTTTGATCGACGATTAATATTTTCATAGTTTTAGTTATTTCCGATTTCCTATTGTGTTGTGTAATGCCAAATTCTATTCTAGGTGATTTGGGTCAGTTGAGCATCAGAAAAACTATTGAAGTGAGGTAAGTCGGATGAGTGATTTTTTATTAGCCGAATGGATAGGTAGCATAAAGTACTTACAGAAGTGAGTTATTAATGGGGGAACATTTGTGCTTGTTTCAAAAAAAAGATTTGAAATGAGATTTAATATGGCTAGAAAGAAAGATGCAGTCCCTAACCAGATTGCCTAAATGGGAAAGACAGAGGTCAAAAACAAGTAGTCCTGCATTGCACTCCACAAATGTAAACCCAAGATAGTAATGGCTAAGAGGTTGGAAGTTGTCCTACAAAGTGACTTATGGGAAAGTGGGGAATTGTGGAAAAGATCATTAAGCAAGTGGCAATCAATGCAACCAGGATTTTTATCAAGAAGCCTTTAGTTTTTTTTGATGTTATAAGAGAGGGGATGCCATTGGGTTTGATCATGTTAATCATCATAACCGTTGGGAGACGCATTGACATCCTTCATGCTGTTGAAATTGGCTTGGACGGGTGAATGGTTGTGAAGGTGCCCTTAAGGATAGGAAAATTTGTGTGGGTCTCTCTTAATTATCTCAGGCCAGACGTTATTTTTGGAAAAGGAACCTGGATTAAATCAGCTTGTTCTTTAATGCATATGAAACAGCTTCAGTGCGGGTGCTGACTTCCAGTTTTGCAAGAATACTGCTGACGTGAGATTTGGCCGTAGAAGGGCTGACGAAAAGTTTCTGGGCAATTTGTTGATTATTCAGACCATCCACCAATAATTTCAGCACTTCCCGCTCCCTTTCGGTGAGGTCGTTTCCTAATTTTGATTCAGTTTCCTGGGAACTATGGATCAGGACTTCGACCGCTTCAGGTGCGAGAGTGGGTTTTCCAGCTTTGGCCTGCCGGATGGCGGTGGCTAATTCATCCGCGGAGATATCTTTGAGGAGATAACCGATCGCACCAGCCTGTAAGGCAGATTGAACCAGATCACGTTCTTTATAGCTGGTGAGAGCGATAATTTGAATTTCGGGATGCTTTGCTTTAATCTGCCGGGAAGCTGTAGCACCATCCATCCCCGGCATGACTAAATCCATTAATACTACATCCGGTTTTAATTGATCACATAATTGGACAGCCTGTTCACCGTTTTTTGCCTGTCCGATGAGCTCTAAATCATCATAGGCCATCAGAAATGAGCTCAGCCCATCCCGTACCACAGCATGATCATCGGTGATCAAAATTCGAATCTTCGCATTTTTATTCATTGTTCATTTCCTCCGCTTCCTTGTGTTTTACCCCATTCATCCAAATGAGATGGATTTTCGTCCCCTGATTGACTTTACTGGAAATAGAAATAGCAGCGCCAATCTCAGCTGCGCGTTCCTTCATGATACGCAATCCATAATGATCTGTTCCGGATGAGGTTTGTGTATCAAAACCGATGCCATCATCCTCTACGACTAATTCAACCTGTTTTTCCTGAGCGTTTAACGAGATAATCACATTCTCTGCATCGGCATGCTTGGAAATATTGTTTAGAGATTCCTGAGCTATTCGATAAAAGCCAATTTTTACATCCACAGGAAGGTCACTCTTTCCGTTGATATTCAATTCGATTGGAATTCTGGCGCGGGCAATGAAGGCATTGGTAAGGTGCTGCAGCAGATCTTGGAGGTCTGCATCAGCCAACGCTTCCGGGCGTAATTCCATCAATAGGGTACGCATCTCCGCTAAAGCCCCACGCGTGAGATCGCGTAATTCGCTTAATTTTTGATATCCAGCTACCGGATTTTTTTCAAAGATTTTTGGTAAAACTTCCGCAGTCAGAGTGGTGGAGAACAATGTCTGGGTGACTGCATCATGTAATTCACGTGCCAACCGGCTTCGTTCAGTGGACACCGCTTCATCCCTGGCATGCTCCATCAGGATTTTTTCCGCATTTTTCTGGTCGGTGATGTCTTCACTAACACCTATTAAGCGAACAACATTGCCCTCATCATCAAAAATTGGTGTAATCTTGGTACGAAAGTCTCTGATTCTGTCAAGCTCATAATAGGGTGAAGGAGCCCTTTCTTCATATTCAAGCTGGAGTCTTGATTTTACACATTCGGCGTAATGTTGATTGATAGATTCCGCGACCTCCGGAATGACAACTTCTTCGATGGTTTTTCCCCAGATTTTTTCAGCAGGCATCCCAGAATTCAATTGATGAGCTGGGTTGGTGCGCAAGACGCGGAACTTGTTATCGGGTAACACTTCAATGATAAATATTTGAAGAGGAGAATGTTCAAAAACCTCGGTGTGAAAAGCCCGACTTATAGTTAACGCGGTTTCTGTTTGCCTGCGTTGTTCCATTTCTGCCTGAAGATTAGCATTAATTCGTTCAAGTTCTTTGGTTCTTTCCAAAACGCGTTTTTCCAGTTCCTGATTGGCAGTTTGTAACTCCTCATGCACCTTTTTATTTTCAAGTGCATTTACGATGATGGTAGCAACCACTTGTAATAAGGCTGTACTTTCTTCATTCCAGGTTTTCAAATGATTAACGGCATCAAATCCTAATAGCCCATTGACCTTGCCCTGGTAAATCATTGGGACAGCCAGTAAGGATTGGATACCCTGCTTTTGAAATTCTTCTTTTTCGTTTTGTGCTTCAGGAGGTAAATCCTTAATCGATGGAAGGTGGAGGATTTTTCCCTGGAGCAGTTGATCATTAGACCATTTCAGATCGTCCATAGGAATGTTTTGAAGGTTTTCAATTTCCTGAGAAATTCCTGGCGCGTTCCATTCATGGGTGCAGGACATGATTTTTTGATTTTTATCAAACAAAAACAGATAACAACGGTCAACCTGAGTAAATTTACCGATGGATGCTAAGGTATCACAAATTGCGCTATCGATTTCATGAGGTAATAAATTTATGAAATTCGTTGAAAGTGCCAGGATAAGGTTCTCTAAATCCATGCGAAACTTTAATTCAATTTCCGCGTTCTTTTGATCGGAAATGTCTATAACAAAGCCGGTAAAATGATGGATTTTATTATCCGAGTCAAAAACAGGGGTGGATATAGTTCGTACCCAGGCCCATTTGTTCTTTGACTTATTAAATTGACGAACGGTTTCATCGTATCTGACACCTTTTTCCCAGGATCTGCGATTGGCTTCAATCACCTTTGGCAGGTCATCCGGATGGACATTTTCAAACCAGCTCTCAAATCGATAGGGGTCATCAATGCCGGCGATTTCCCTTAACGAAGGGCTGACCATGACAATTCTTCCTCCGTAGAAATCATCAGGATCGACCTCGATCTGATACACGGCAAAATCTATCGCATCTTCGAGTAAGGACATTAAATTTGGGTCAAATGGTCTGTTGTGTGATTCATCCATAATTAAGAGACTTCTTTTCCGGGAATGGAATGTTAATTAAATCCAGAATGATTAATTATATACAGTTTTGATAGATCTTAATCCCAAGGAATTTTTTCCTTTTGATCAGACCTCTGGCAAAACTTGTCTACCTATCTATATTTTAAATATGTGTCAAAAAATAATTGAGTCTGATTCATGTACAATAAAGATGAAATTAGGTTAGGTCTAAGTAGAAAAAACAAATTTTCATTTAAGGAGACAATTTTGCCACCTACACTGATTGTTTCTGAATTGAGTAAGAAATATGACAGTTTTCTTGCTTTAACCCCAACATCCTTTGAACTTCAAAGCAGTGAAATTACGATTCTCTCTGGTGAGAATGGATCAGGAAAAACGACATTGCTTTCCTGTTTGTCGGGGTTGGTGCCGCCGTCCGCTGGTACTGTGAAAGTGATGGGTTTCGATCTTTATAAAGATGAAGTGGAAGTACGCAGACGAATGGTGTATGTACCAGATGTTCCTCGTTTTTATCTGGAGCTGACCGCCTGGGAGCATTTACGATTCATTGCCTTGGCAAATGGAGTGGAAAGAGGTTTCGAACAGCATGCTGAGAAACTCATGAAAAAATTTGGTATCTGGGAAGCCAAAGATTTGTTTCCACATCATTATTCACGGGGGATGCGATTGAAATTAGGGCTAGCCATCGCCTTTATTCGCCCATTTGAAGTACTCTTATTGGATGAACCAACCTCAGCGCTGGATCAAGAAGGGGTGAAAATTTTAATTAATGAATTACAAAGTTTTCGCGATGAAGGCAAGTCAATTTTCCTAACCACCCACGATCCCGGGTTGATCGATAAACTTGCGGATCGAAGATTGCTGATCAAAAATGGCGAAGTGACAGATGTATAGATGAAAGCTGTGAACTGGTTAAGATCGCGACAAGAAGAACGTGAGATCAGTTACTGGCTTGCGCTGGTTTCCTATGAAAATAGTGATCACTCCTTCAATAATCGAATTTACCTGCTATATCTAATTTTATTTTTCTCTGTATGGATATTTGTAACCCTGACATTTTTTGCTAATGGTGGTGCAATTTTCCTGGAAATGGTTAACTTCGATTCTCCTGAAAAAGTGGTCATTCTGATCGAATTAATTGTTTTGGCTGGTTGGAGTCTCTACTCCATCTATCAAGGCTTGCGACGAAGTCCTGTTTCTTTCTCTGAAGAAGATGGAATATTGATTTCTCAAACACCAATTCCACGCTCACAAATTGTGATTCGTTGGTTACTCATGCCCTGGTTGAAAAATGCGATTGTGTTCTGGGTTGTTGCTGTTATTTTGGGTTTTTCATTGGCTGAGGTCATTTTACCTGGGGCGATGAGTTCGGGGAGAATCATAGAATATCTGGGATTTGGAATTCGCACCTGGCTAGCGATTCTGCCTATTCATCTTTTACTATTTGTTTTCCATTGGGTGGTTGGTGTGGTCAGATTGTCGGTTAATCATAAAATGAATAAGGTCATTTGGATTGTGCTACCAACACTGTTGTTCCTTTATGGCAGTTTAATTGTTCTTCATGCAGGGAAGATCTCCACTGCAATACCTCTCATCAATTCGATCATTAATATTTTAATAGCACCGTTTATGAATGGAGTTACCCCTGATTTCAACTGGCTGCTTTGGTTTTCAGTTTGGATATTGGTCTTTTTTAGTTTGATGTTCCTTTACCAACTTTCAGCCCGATTCAGCCTCAATCGTGCTGTTCAGGAGACCAGTAAGAATGAGTTGATTAAAACAGCCATGCAATATGGATTTACCGAGGTGGCTGAAAGTGAGAAGGCTCAAAGACGTCTTGGTGTTGAACGTAAGCCATCACGATTTTCGTCAAAACCTGGAGCTAAGATGTTGCTGTGGAAGGATCTTGTCCAATCAAGCCGGACATTTGGCGTGGGTAACCTCTTTGGATGGCTGCAAATCTTTCTCCTTTTCTTAGTAATTCCCATTTTGCCAGATAATGGAAGTCGTGGAATTGTCCTTGTTTATTGGATCTTTCAATTAGGCCAAATTGCAGTCAAAAGAATCCGCAAAGATCTCTCTCTTTGGCCACTTATTCGCCAATTACCGATTAAAGCGAGACATTTGTTGGTTTATGACCTTGCATGTAGTTATTTGTTAGCAGTCGTGATGAGTATGTCAGGTTATCTGGTCGGAACAGTTTTTTCTGGTGTGGCGATTGCTGGTTTTGTTTTATTAATCCCCGGATTGATAGCGGCAGTTTACTTTATGGCTGTCTATGATGTAATCCGACGTTCGAAATCAGCCTTACTTCTGAACGGAACAGTGCCTGAGTTGAGTGCTGGAGGAATTTTATTAGGTATTGTATTCGCAGGAGTTCCGCTGGTGTTATTTACGATTATTTCTAATTTATGGGGGATGGGGCTCTCTTTGTTAATCATTATTGGTGCAGCCTTTTTGGCATTCACAATGGCTGAAAATGCTTATCGCAACATCGATCATGTATGAGTTGTATGGAGTAACTTTTTTTGGGAAACAAGCCATGCATTGATTAAAAAAAGAGGCTGTTCCATTTTTCTTTTCGGGACTGCCTCTTTGGTAATATTCTTCAAAAACTAATTCATCTAAGAAAATAAAGTATTTAATTCGGAAAAGTTTTTAACACAGAGTGTTCAAATTCATTTTTGCTTGTTATCCACTTCTTCAAATAAAGAGAGTAGATTGCACATAGGATGATGGAAAAGATGATGATATATAACTCTACCGTCAAATTATTATTTGTAACGGTTCCGCTGATGTTCGTCAGTGTATGAAAAACAACACCGGGGATAATGCTTTCCGTTACTGACACCAATAATGCCAATGTAATCCCAATTGCGATGGCAATCACAATTTGAGAGCCTTGATCAATGAGTGAATATCCGCGCATCAAATTAACAATGTGACCAATCCCAAAGGTTAATCCTGAGATTATAATCGCATTAATCAACTTACCTTTTTTTAAAATGCCTTGATATAAAAATCCCCTGAACAGAAGTTCTTCAATAAAACCAACCCCCATCATTAGAATAACAATAATCATGATATCCCGGAAACTAAGCGCACTATTAATTCCTTTGGTATATTGAAGGACAGCAATGATTACCAAAGGGATATAAAACAACGATTTTTGATAATCCTCTTTCTTGGGTAATTGAAGTCCGTAATACCTGGCCCAATGATTTTTGTTTACATACAATAGAAGTGCTACCGAAAAAACGATCAGAATCGCACTTGTTGCAGAATTTGTAACTCCGATCAATTCTGAAATCATATCTCCTAAATTAACCAGTACGATATACGCAATGATCCAAATCATTGCATGCCAAATGGGTTTTAATTCTTGAATTTTTCTCATCTTATTCACTACCTTTCAATATATAGATGTTTTGGTTCTGATGTCTTTTTTCCATCCCAGATCGGAGAAAAAAGCTTCGTAAAAAAAATGACTACCTCTTACAATCCTGCTGATCAACATTTAAATGGGTTACCCTGACACAAAGTTTCGTTATTTTCTCCTTTCAGCATTAAAATCAATAGTTTCGATGTTTCCTTGCCCGCTTAAGGAATGGAATGTCAGTCGGGTTGGGTGAATTTCAACAGCGCATCCCCAGGTCTTATTCCATATGGATTGAGGTCCTTTGAAGCTTGAATTTTTGTTAGAGAGATGAACCACAGTAGGGATTTCACCGCGGTCGAGCAACCTGGCGGTACCTTGAAGTTCCCACTCGTCAACTGCGACTACAACCTCCTGTCTGTGTTCTAAGTTCAAAAGATGATCGGAACTACGTGGAATGAATACGTAGAGTAGTAGATCATCTGAAATGCATGCTACACGACTGATCTGAATGTCCGCTGGTCCAAACGATGATAGGATTACCGAGTCAACGGACGCTAAGGTTTGAGCAGCTTTTTGGTGTAAATGATCGAGCATAAGATCTCCTGGTTACTATAAATTAACTGTAATCAGGGTAACAAAAACCCGGTTGCTTGCCATCTAACAAAAGTTTATTTTTCTGAAGGTCAGGGAATAAACTTTATACATTCATAATTCAAGAGAGCAGACCAATTTCACGGGCAATGGTAACCGCTTCAATACGGCTACGGGCTCCAAGCTTTGCGGTGATATGGTATATGTGTGCTTTAACAGTTCCAACGCTGATGACTAATTTTTGAGCAATTTCTTGATTTGAATCTCCAAAAGCAAGCTGTCGCAATACGACAATCTCACGTTTTGTGAGTGGCTCTATTATAGGTCTACGGATTTGCGATGATTGGCTACCATTCTGTTTTTTCCCAGTGTCAATCTTAATTTTGGAGAGCAGGAGGCGTGCATAGGCTGCAGCCTGGGTTTTCTTTCGGGAAATGAGTAATAGCATATTATAAAGAGGTTGACCTTCATCGAGAAATGTCCTTATATACCCCTCTGATTCACCCATTTCCAATGCTGTCTCCAAGCTTTGTAAAGCAAGAACCTGTCTTCCAGCTTTTTGTCGTGCCAATGCTTGCAAGACCAAAAATTCAATCTTTCGGCCAAATCGCCCATTTGATTCTGCATAAGCAATCAAGCGACTTGCTAGAATATCGGCTTCATCTGCCTGGTCATTTTCAATCCATAAACGGGTTAGTGAATAAAGTTCAAAATCACCCAAATAATCGATGGTACGATCAGCAGATAACCCCCGTTCTTCTGCCCACTGTAATGCTGAAGGATAGTTGCCAACCTGTGCCCAATAATCTGCTCTTTGTGCAAGACTGACAGAAATAAACAGTGTTGATTCTTCTTTGTGAATGGTTTGAATGCTTCTCTCAACCAGATCGATAGCCTGATAAATGTTTCCTTGGGAACGGCGTAATGCAGCCAAACCATTAAATGCATTCACCAATGCACTTATATAGTTGCTTTTCTCGACAATTTCTACTGCCCGGGTTAAAGCCTGTTCAGCGCTGGTGAGGTCGTTCCATTCTCTTTTTAAGCTTCCCCATAGTGTGTAAATGAGAGCAAGCGCGGGCAAAGGCCAGTTACCTGCTCCGAGTTGATTGTTGACCTCAGAAAAAGCCTCAGTACAGACTGCTTCTACATCTCTCAACTTACCCTGCATGAATAGTCCTTCGGCTAGATGAGCAGAAGCAGTAAGAAGAACACTTAGGTCGTTGTAATGACGGCACTGCTCCACAGCTTGACGTAGCAGTTGGATACCTCTGGAAATTTCACCTGACATCAGGGCGGCGTCGCCATAACTCAACAAAACCACAGCACGAGTTGGATCAGATCGTGGAAGCAATTCGACAGCCAACTGGCATTGTTCTTTTGCAGTGACTATATTTGAATTCAGGATGGCTGCAGTTGAGCGTACGGCTGCTATCTGGCCGCGTAGTTCTGGGGTAAGAGAGGTAGGCTCACCATCACTGGATACTTCAATCGCCTGCAACTGCTGCTCAGCAGCATTCAACTTGCCTGAAAGGACCATTGCTCGAGCGCTCAAAACATTCAATTGTTTATGAGAAAGGATAACTTTCTTAGGGATATCCTCTAACCAACGATTCAGTGTTGCGAAACGACCTAGTCTGGTAATGTTAGCAGCATTTATTTCAATCAGGTGGGCTACTCGGTCATAATCTTGAGCAGCAAAAGCATGCGCTATTGCTTTATCTAGATTGCCATTCTGTTCAAACCACTGGCTGGCGGACTGGTGCAGAAGTTGGCTTTTACCAGGATAGAATCTTTCGAGCCGGTGACGCAGCGCATCGGCAAAAAGATTGTGGTAGCGGAACCAGGTGTGTTCTTCATCCAATGGAATCAGAAAGAGATTGGCATGGTCGAGATAATCTAAAATTTTCTGAGATGCTGAAATATCTTCTCTAAGAGAAAAAAGCGCATCACACAAAGGTGCATATAATTCATCCAAAATCGAGGTTTCCAGCAGGAAACGCTGAACTTCAATGGATTGGCGGATAAAGACTTCATCAATAAGATAATCCGCAATCAAGTGGTGTTTACCAGAGATACGTGTTACTAGTGAGGACAGACCTGTTCCAATCTGGTCGGTTTTCGCCCTTCTACGTTCATCCAATAAGAGTAGAGCTGCAAGCTGTACACCTGCTGCCCAACCTTCTGTACGCTCTTCCAGAACAGCCAAATCGGTTGTACTTAATTCGAGTCCCATAACATCATTGAGCAGTTGAACGAGTTCACAAAAGGTGAATGATAGATCCTCAGATCGAATTTCAAATAGTTGGTTGTGAATTCTCAGACGGTTGAGAGGTAGAGGGGGGTCGGAGCGAGTTGTAATGACGAGGTGCACATTAGGAGGTAGGTGTTCAAGGATGAATGTGATTCCTTCGTGAATGGAAGGCTCAGTGATAAGATGGTAGTCATCCAATACCAAAACTATCTTTTCAGATCGGTTTCCAAGCTGATTTATCAGACTGGTTAGAATGGATTCAAACGATGGTAACTCAGAGAGTGAGAGCATCTTTTCTAGTGAATGACCAAAATCAGACAATGATACCTGGAGCGCACCGAGTAGATGAATCCAAAATCGAAGTGGTTCATTATCACCGGGGTCCAGGGAGAGCCATGCAAAACGTGGTACTGGTACCTCGGATGGATATATTGAATTAGGTTGTAATGAAGATATCCATTCACTGACCAATGTAGATTTTCCTGAACCAGCTGGAGCAGTAATTAGTATTAGTCGTTGGCCTTGGTTGAATCCCGACTGTAAATAATCTATCAGCCTTGATCGAAAAATTAAACCTGAACGAATCGGTGGGATGATAAGCTTTGTGTTCAACAATGGGATTGACATCAAATCATTATAAGCCAATTGTCAAAACACAAATTATCAACCATATTCCTACACATCCATTTTCCGGAAGCGCCACACAGCCAGGAGGAAGAACCCCATTGCATAGGCCAATAAGATGGCGATCGGTTGCCAGAGGGAATTGAGACCTAATCCACGGATGAGGATGTTTTGCAAGCCAATCATCGCCCAGGAGGAAGGCAGCAGTTTTGCGATAGCGGCGAAGGCTCCGCCAGCACCTTCCAGGGGGAACCAGGTACCTCCCAGAGCTGAGAAGATGAACATTGCCAGCATGGCATACAACACCACCTGATTATCGGATTTTGCGATTGTGCTGATCAGCAATCCCATCGATGCTACCCATAACCCTAATGACATGGCGATCAGGAATGTCCCTAATGGCACCCGTAGGTAATCTACTTTGAGCACGAATTGACCAAAAATGACCATTAGTAAGGTTTGGACAAATACGATCGCGAACATAGCCAGCATGTGCCCCGCAATGATCTGCCAGGGTCGCATGGCTGTGGTCATTAGGCGTTGCAGGGTGCGGGTTTTCTTTTCTTCTACCAATACCTGCCCGGAGGTTACCAAACCAATGATAGCAAATTGAACTATGATGCCCGGAGAAGCCTGGTTGTAGGGACTATCCCCATACCAACTGTCTGTTTCAAAAGTGACAGCCTTCTCTAATTTGATAACTTGGTCAGTGTCGGTAGCAGCCCATTTTTCCCAGGCTAGCGTAATCGCAGGGTTGAAGGTACTCATATTGTCCATGCTTTCTGCAGCTATCTCTCCAATTTCAATGCTGCTCATTAATTGGGTAATCGGAGTACGCAACAACTGGTAAATCGCTTGCCCGGTGGTGGAAGTGGAATCTGCCACAAGGGTGATTTGGGGAGTCCCGTTTTCTATTACTTGTTGGTCAAAATCATCCGGGATCACCAGGATTCCTTTTACTTTTCCGCGTTGCAGTGCGTTGTGCGCATCATCCATGGGCATGGATGATACTTCGAAGGTTCCGGAAGTCGTCAATTTATCAAAAAGCATTTGCCCAAATTCACTGGTTGACTCTTCCTGAACCCAGGCTAAGGGGATTAGTTGTTCTTCCGATGCACCATTCTCCCCACTGCGATATGCATACCCCATGAAGAAGGTGAAAACAATTGGCATCGCTACCAGGAAGAGCGCAGAATTTTTATCGAATAACATTTGTCGTAAATCTTTAAGGGCTAAGGTTAAAATTTTCATTCTTTCTCCTTGTTAAGCAAATCGTTTGTTGAAACGAAATGCACCAATTGCAAACATGACAACACCAATTGTGAGCATGACGAGCAAGGGGATGAGTAAATCAGTGAGAGGTTGTCCGTTCAAAACAGTTTTCCAGCCGCGTACCACCCAACCTTGTGGGGTAAGGACAGCCAGTTTGTTGAAGGCTTCCGGCATGGCGATGTTTGCGGTAAATAAACCTCCCAACATACCCATGGCTGTGAGAGCACCTCCTAAAACAGGGCCAGCCTGACGGGATGTTTTTACAAAGGATATCAACAACACACCTAACCCTGAAGCCGCAAACACCTGACCGATTAAGGCCATACTGATCATTTTCAGGTCACCCCATTCAATTTTGAAAATAAAGTGAGAGGCTACCAATAAAACGATTCCTTGCACAATTACCATCAGAAACACAGCCAGGAATTTCCCGGTCAGAATCTTGGATCGATTGATCGGCAGGGTGAAAAGACGGGCTAAGGTGCCGTTCTCATTTTCAGTCAAAATTGACATCATTGAATAAGCGCCGGTGAAGAAGGCAAAGAATACCATTTGACCGGCCATCATCAGTCCCAGCATTTGCATCATCGGGTTTTCCGAAGCGGTTTCTCCGGTAGGTGATTCCAACCGAAGAGCTGCATTCTCCGGGTTATGAAAAAGGTTCCGTTGGTATTGGATATACCAATTTGAATATCGGTCGATGATCGAGGATATTCGTTCAGGTTGTGGTTGAATGTCATTAAGTTCAGAAATATCCAGGTATGTCTCAATGGCAATTCCACCTCCGGAAACACCATCCAACATCCCTTTCACCATGTTTTGAACGACCTGTGGGGTGATGGAGAGGGTTGGATCGCTGATGATTTTTACTTGTTTGTCACGAGTTCCAGCGAGGACCTGATCGGAGAATTGAGATGGAATTACAATTGCGATCCCAATTTCACGCTTGTCCAAAGCCTCGCGTAAAGCACTTTCACTTGAAAAATCCCTGGCGGTGATCCAGGAAGACACACTTTCATCAAAAAACATGCTGCGAATATTCTCGCCTAACGAAGTCTCCAGGATGGAATTATCTAAAAGAGAGTCGGCATTAAAGATGCCCACACTGACATCAGGCAAATCAGCGGAACCGCTAAAAGCACCCCCAAAGGCAAATGAGATTAAACCAATCAGTAATAAGGGGGCAACAATCGTCATGCCAATCGCGAACAGACTGCGAAAGGAATGGGTGAGATCTTTGAGGGCGATATCTATTATTTTCATTTGATTAACTCCTCTTAGTCGCGTAATGCACGACCGGTCAGGTGCAGAAAAACTGACTCGAGATTTGGTTCCTGAATGTCAATTGAGAGAATGCGAACATTCCCCCGTGCGGCAACCTCGATTAAACGGGGAAGCACCTGATTGCTATCATCGACCAAGGCTGTTACTTTTCCATCTGTGGCATCCAGGCTAGACACGCCATCAATTGCCTTCCATTCCGGAATAATCGCTTCCACTTCCGATTTAAAAGTTAAATCGATTCGGGTTTGTTCACCTACCAATTTGATTAATTCTGCGTGGGTGCCGTTAGCGATGATCTTGCCCTGATCCATGATCGCAATATGGTCGGAAAGTTCTGTGGCTTCTTCCATATAGTGGGTGGTATAGAGCACGGTCATTCCCAGGCGATTAAGTTCTTTGACGTTATCCAGAATATGCCGGCGAGATTGTGGATCAATCCCCACTGTTGGCTCATCCATGATGACCACCGCTGGATTGTGAAGAAGGGCTGCAGCAATATTAAGCCTGCGTTTCATGCCACCGGAGTATTTCCCGACATGGTCTTTTTGTCGGTCTGTCAGCCCGATCATTTCCAGAAGATCATCAACTCGCTGAGACAATTGGTTGCCTCGTAAGTTGTACATTTTTCCCCAGAAAAGCAGGTTTTCACGGGCAGAAAGATCCGGATAGAGGGCAATTTCCTGTGGAACCACCCCTAATTTTGCTTTGGCGAGCTGGGGTTGTTTGGAAATGGAGTAATCCAGAATAAAGGCATCGCCTTCGTCTGGTGTGATTAATCCGGAAAGCATGGAGATAGTGGTGGATTTTCCTGCACCATTTGGCCCGAGCAGGCTTAGGATCTTACCATGCTGGGCAGAAAAATTCACTCCCTGTACAGCATGCAGACTTCCAAAAGACTTCTTCAAATTTTTTACTTCAATTGAATTCATTTTCACTCCTTAATTCACCTTTGAATGGGGAAGGTTTTATCGTCGTTTTCAGTATATTTGAAGTGATTTGCTCTTACCATTGGGCGTTAGGGAATTTTATATTGTACTTTCGGACATTGTCCGGCTGGCCAATAGCGAAGAAAGGTGAAATCTTATACAATTCAAGCATGCCTACAAACAAAATTAAATTAGTTCAATCCACCAATGTAGAACGAGATACGCGCATATTCACATGGTTTTTATCTCTGGTAATGGCACTCATGTTTGTGATTGCTTTAATAGGCAAACCAGCATTACGGGTTGGATGGCCGTTGGTTGGTTTTACTGCCTTAATGGTCATTCATGTATTCTTGCATTGGTTTTTGGAAAGAATCATAACTTTTAAATTTAAGTTGATCATTGTCTATATTCTGGCACAGGGGTTGTTAGGGTTCTTCATTTGTTGGATGGCTGAGTTCCCTGCCATGATTTTTGCCATCTTTATGGCATTGGTGGGGGAAACTGTTGGATTGTTTGGCTTGAAATTGTCTGCTCTGGTAGCTTCTCTTTATTATCTAATGCTGGCATTCATCAACCTGCAAATGCTCATGAAGATTGGAGAGTCTGGATGGTTACTGGCTGGGGCTATTCCGGTTGTCATCTTTGTGATCATGTTTGTGACGCTCTATCAGCGCCAGAATGAAGCTCGCGAAAGAGCAATAGCGTTAGCGAATCAACTGGAAGAAGCGAACCGGAAATTAAGTGAATATGCCGATCAGGTGGAGGACCTAACAATCCTTAATGAACGACAGCGGATGGCAAGAGAACTTCACGATACGCTTTCGCAAGGGTTGACTGGAATTATTCTGCAATTGGAGGCAGTTTCTGCACATCTTAGTAACCGCAATTTTGAAAAGGCAGCAACCATCGTGTCAAATGCAATGGAGCAAGCCAGGGCTACCTTATCAGATGCCCGTAATGCAATTGATGATTTACGACGTTCCAATGTAAAGGATTTAGAGACTGCTTTGCGGTTGGAAGCAACCCGTTTTAAGAACACCACAAACATTGTTTGTGAACTTGAAGTGAATGATTTGCCAACTATTCCGGAAAACATTGTCCATGTCGTAGTCCAAAATGTAGCAGAAGGACTAACCAATGTCGCACGTCATTCTCTGGCAACCCATGTTAACCTGCAGGCAAGGATGGAAGGCGGATACTTGGTGGTGAAAGTTGAGGATGATGGTAGAGGATTTGATCCTGAGCAAGTGCAATCCGGTCATTACGGTTTGTTGGGGATACGGGAGAGATTGAGAATGCTCGCCGGAACGCTTGATATTATAAATGTGCCAGGAAAGGGTACCGTCCTGGAAATGAAGGTGCCATTGTGATCAGGTTGCTGATCGCAGATGATCATCTGATCATCCGTCAGGGATTACGATTGATTCTGGAGACAGAAGATGATTTTGAAATTATAGCTGAGGCATCCGATGGGGAGGAAGCCGTTGAACGTTGCTCGTCCTTGAGACCTGATGTGGTTTTGATGGATTTGCGGATGCCAAACATGGATGGTTTGGCAGCCATTGAAAAGTTACGCGAGTTACAACCGGAAACCGCAGTGGTGATCCTGACTACATTTAATGAGGATGAATTAATGCTACAAGGGCTTCGAGCTGGTGCAAGGGGTTATTTATTGAAAGACACTGATCGGAATGCCTTGTTTGACACCATTCGGGCAGCTGCGCGTGGAGAGACGTTGCTTAAACCTGAGATTATGCAGAAAGTGTTGGCTTTGGCTGAGCGAGAAAAACGAATTTCAAGTGGAAGAGGGTCGGAGGTTGAATTAACTGAACGGGAACAGGAAGTTTTGGAAGCGGTGGCTCGTGGAGATCGGTCGAAAGAGGTCGCGTATCAATTGGGGATTAGTGAGCGCACCGTCAAAGCACACCTGGCGAGTATTTATTCAAAATTAGGAGTGGATTCACGGGCAGCCGCAATTTCTGTGGCGATGCAAAAGGGGTTATTGAAGAAATAAAAAATCCAATTTATCAATTTCCCTTGACAGATCATTTTAAAAAGTGTATAAAATGCAGACTATGCAATTCCTATTGATTACCAGCAACGCTAAGCGTCATCATCAAAAACCGATCTTCCTCCGGAAGGAGCGGCTAGTTTGCGTTTAGCAGGTTGAATCAATCCAACAAACGTTATAAGACAGAAAAGCCTTCCTTCCGAGGAAGGTTTTTTTATTTTTTTACGTTACGGTGAGAATTTGTCCGAAAGAATATTCAAAAAAGAAATTTTTGGAGGTGAAACGAAGAGAGAGGAACCAGATTGAATTTGTAAATTTATCCCAATGGAAGGACTCGCTGAATGCGGGTACGTCGGAAAACGGTGATTGCCAAAGGAGCCGTTCAAACAATGATGATTTATCAGGAGAAAATGTGATGAGAAGAAATTTATTAGTAGTAAGCTTTTTGTTGATTGCAACCTTAGTGTTGTCTGCCTGTAGCGCAGCGGGAACACCAGCTGTTGAAGCACCTGTGGTTGAAGAACCGGCTGTGGAAGAACCTATGGATGAACCAGTCGCAGCTGACCCCGAAGGTTGTTTGGGTACTGCCGAAGATGCTGTGGTGGATTTGAATTGTCAGGAAATTACCATTGCGGTTGAAAACGCTTACCTGCCTTTCAATTATATTTCCATCGAAACCGGAGAACCGGGCGGATGGGATTATGAAGCCTGGGATGAGATTTGCACACGCCTACACTGCACCCCTGTTTACGTGGAAGCTGCCTGGGATGGGATGATTCAGGCTGTTTCTGATGGCCAGTTTGATGCTGCCGGTGATGGCATCACGATTACAGAGGACCGCGCTGAAGTAGTTGACTTCTCTATAGGGTATCTCAGCATCCAACAACGTTTGCTGGTACGCATGGGAGAAGATCGCTTCACTTCGATTGAAGAATTTGCAGAAATGGATTTGGTGATGGGTACTCAATCCAATACTACCAATTACGAGACTGCGACCCAATATCTTTCCGAAGATCGCATCAGTGCTTTTGAGCAATTCCCCTTTGCAGTCCAGGCCTTATTATCTGGTGATGTGGATGCTGTCATCATTGACGAGGTGGTTGGTATGGGTTACATGGGAGAGAATGCTGATGCACTTGAATTAATTGGCCCTGCAATTAGCAGTGATGAGCTTGGGTTTGCTTTCCCGATGGGAAGCGAATTGGTTGATCCTGTCAACCAGGCAATTCAGTCCATGATGGCTGATGGCTTCCTCGCAGAGCTGAATGTGCGTTACTTTGGCCCAGAATTTGATATCACCTATGATGATATTTTGATAGAAGAGTAAGGAAATTTCAAAAGCAGGAAGGGTGCCTACCCTTCCTGCCTTTTTGTGAGAAGAAGAGAAAATTTCGAAGCAAGAAATTGCTGGAACAGGACAAGATATGAACCAAAGCACATCCATCGAATTAAACCCGACGCCAATTGGTTTGGGGAAGCCCACCTTAAAAGAACGCTTAGCCAAATTTCCCTGGTGGTTCGTCGCACTCACTTTGATTTTGGTTGCCACGTTTGTTTCCATCGCAATCAATCCTTCCTATACCGAAGCATTTAATTTTATTAAAGTAGGGCTGATTATTACCATTCAAACCACATTAGTCGGGTTCATTATTGCCCTGTTGTTAGGGTTAATCACCGGGTTGGGAAGAATCTCCAATAATGTCTTTTTTCGAAATCTAGCTACATTGTATGTAGAATTCATCCGTGGCGTTCCTATGTTGGTATTGATGTTTTTTATCGCGTTGGTGGCTGTGCCAGCGGCTGTGGATGGGATGAATGCTATAGGTCATTGGTTGGAAACCAATGGGTGGAGCTGGCTGGCTGGTCCGTTACTGGCATTGGAAAATAAAGCGGTCGAAATGAATGTACGCGCGATTGTCGCCCTTTCGGTAACCTATGGGGCTTTTTTAGCAGAGATTTTTCGGGCGGGCATACAATCGGTCAGTAAAGGTCAAATGGAAGCTGCTCGATCTCAGGGGATGAGTTCTACACAGGCTATGTTTTATATTATTCTTCCACAAGCAATTCGAAATGTCTTGCCTGCCTTAGGCAATGATTTTGTTGCGATGCTGAAAGATTCATCATTAGTTTCTGTACTGGCGGTAAGGGATATTACCCAGGTAGCACGCTTGTATGCTGGGCGGTCGTTTCGATTTGACGAAGCGTACACAACGTTGGCAATTCTTTATCTCAGCATGACCGTCATTTTATCTTTGGTAGTCAAATACATTGAGCGGAGGGTACGTCAGGATGAGCGCTAGACCCATGATTGAAGTCAAAGATGTTTATAAAGTGTTTGGAAAAGTGGTTGCCCTGAATGGCGTCAGTTTGAATGTGTACCCTGGGAAAGTGGTGGTGATTATTGGCCCGAGTGGCTCAGGGAAATCAACCTTGTTGCGTTGCATGAACCATATGGAAGTGGAGAGCCAGGGTGAGATTTTTGTGGATGGTGAACACCTGAATGGCGATCAGAAAAGGCTTAATCGTATTCGCTCCGAAATCGGGATGGTCTTTCAATCCTTCAACTTATACCCGCATTTGAGTGTGCTGGAAAATGTAACTTTGGCACAGCGAATCGTGCGCAAAACTGATAAACAGAACGCCCGTGAAATTGCCATGCACCAATTGGAAAAAGTAGGAATCGTAGAAAAAGCGAACGCCTACCCCGGGCAGCTTTCTGGTGGTCAGCAGCAGCGTGTGGCTATTGCGCGTGCTTTGGCGATGAAACCGAAAATCATGCTTTTTGACGAACCGACCAGCGCCTTGGACCCGGAAATGATCAAAGAAGTGCTGGATGTGATGCTCCTGCTGGCTCGCGAAGGAATCACAATGGTGGTAGTGACGCACGAGATGGGCTTTGCACGAGCAGCCGCTGACGAGGTGGTATTCATGGATTATGGTCAGATTGTGGAACACGGTACGCCCAGCCAGGTGTTTGATAACCCTCAGCACCCCAGAACCCAGCAGTTTTTGTCGCAGATCCTTTCGCATTAAGCAGTAGTTTTTCTTGTAGAACCAAAATTATGCACCAAACCTATGAAAATAGTTTGTGTGCTTTTTTTGATTTAATATCTGATCTGTTCAATTCTTAACAATTTTGTTAGGTGAAGAAAAAAATGCATTAGAACCTTATAGAATCGTAAGGTAAATTAAATATGACGGGGTAATTCATTAAGATAAACCCATCCATAAGTAAGCCAGAAGTGGCAATACATTTTAACATCAACCTATTAAATTGAAAGCATTGTGAAATGAAAAATATTGATTTGTCCAGAAATAAAAAAACACTTAATTTTTTTGTCGGCTTATTTCTATTAGCCTTATTTGTCGGCTCATCCGGATTGTTGGTCAAAAACACAGAAAGAATAAAAAAAACGGATTTTCTCCTTGATATTGAACAAATTTCACAGTCGATAAATGAAAGAGAAATTTTTTTACTAACAGGATCACAGGAGGATAAAAATTCAGAAAATTATCTGAGACTTAAAAATCAATTTCAATTAACAAAAACTGTCTATCCAAATATTCATGCCTTTTCTTTGATTGGTAGAAGTTTTGACGAAAAGCTTGTATCTTATCTGGACATCAAATCTCAGCCTTCATCCGGAAAAGATATGTCAGTTGATTTTCCAAACCAAATAACGGCTGAAATTGATGAAGTCTTTGATTTACAAGAATCGAAAGTGGTTGGGCCATTCAATTATGACGAAGGAAGATGGGTTTCGGCTTTGGTGCCGATCTTTAATCATTCCACTGGAAGAGTAGAATTAATATTTAAAGCAGAAGTCGATGCGGATGAGTGGAAACGAGAAATTACAAATGAAGTGGTTTTTCCAATCATTGTTTTTTTTATTCTCTTCGTTTTCTTATTCATTTCATTTCAATTTTCGATTAACAAATTTAAACATTCTTCATCTAAATTTATGATGAAAATAACCCCAATTAGAGAGGTTGTATTTTTTCTGGTTTTAGGGGTACTAGTGACGACTATTTTCTCTTGGTATCGATTTCAAATTAGCAGCCTGGAAAAAAAAGAATCATTTTCTCAGTTAGCTGGTGCACGTAGTGGATATATCAACACGTATATTCAAAATCTCAATAATATATACCTGGAAGGAATAAAGAATTTTTTCAAAGGTAGTGAGTATGTTGATCAGCAAGAATTTGCTCAATATACATCCACATTGTCAGGTGATGCAAATGTACTCGCCTGGGCATGGATGCCTGAAATTAAAAATGATGAGGTTGAAAGTTTTAAGGAAAGAATGACCACCATGGGGGTTAAGGATTACCAGTTATGGGAAATGGATGAAAATGAAAGAAAAGTTGATGTTAATGAGAGGTCAACTTATTACCCCATTGCTTATATTTATCCAATGGAGGGAAATGAAATTTCTTACGGGTTTGATCATGGTTCCAATCAAATACGCTTAGAAACAATTTTGGCTGCAAAGAAAACTAATTTGATTCAGGCTACAAATCCGGTAAAAATATTGCAAACCATATATGGTGATACAGGTATTCTCATCTATAATCATGTACATTACAAATTGGAAAACGAACAACGAGATGGGTATGTTCAGGCAATAATAAATACCAATAATTTACTTAAAGTAGCGTTAGGAAATCAAACTGAAAACAACCAATTATTATATTTAGATTTATTTCAAATTGGTGAAAAAGATTATCCTATTTTATTAGCCTCAAATTCTCCAAGGGAAATTACAGAAAGCCATATACAAAGTTTCTTCAGTGATCATCCCTTTTCTGAATTAGTTCTCGTTAAGCCTATTTTTGCTTTTGGAAAAGTATATGCAATGGTAGTGCATCCCGGGCCTGCTTACACATCAAAATTACCAGCATCACCTGGTTGGAGTACGATAATATTTGGGGTGATCATTACATTATTGACAGGCACAATCGTGTACAGCTTTACTTCACGTCGATCGTCATTGGAAAAAATGGTGTTGGCAAGAACAGATGAATTGTCAAAAAGTGAACAAAAATATAAAAATCTTGCTGAATCGACTAATGCAGTGTTTTGGGAATATGATATTCTACAGGATCGTTGGACTTATGTTGCACCTCAGATTACCAAGATTATGGGATGGTCACCAAAGGATTTTACGAATTTGCAATTTTGGACTGATCATATTCATCCTAATGATCGGGAATGGGCGCGAGATTATTGTGCAGATTTCACCAAATTAGGTGAAAACCATGAATTTGAATATCGATTTACAAAACCTGATGGCTCATATCTCTGGGTGCGTGAAGTGGTGACTGTTGAGATGAAGAAGGATGTTCCTGTGATGCTGAGAGGTTATATGTTGGATGTCACCCAAAAGAAAGAGGATGAAGAAACTCAGCTAATTCACAGTATAGCCTTGAAAGAATCGATCAACTCTATCCTTATCACCGATAAAAACGGATTTATTACATGGGTGAATCCTTCTTTTGAATCTTTAACTGGAAATAATCATGAAGAAGTTATCGGAAAAAGACCTGGAGAAATTTTAAAATCCGGAGTTCATGATAGAAATTTTTATAGAAAGATGTGGGAAACCATTCTTTCGGGAACAGCCTGGCGCGGAGAATTAATTAATCGCAAAAAAGATGGGACTCTCTACCATCAAGAAATGTCAATCACACCTGTCAAAGATCAATCAGGTAAAATAACAAACTTTGTTGCGATTCAACAGGATATCAGTGAACGTAAACGACATGAATTTGAGCTGGAAGCTTTAGAAAAAGTGAATTCAACCATCAGGTTGACAAAAACCAATGCAGATATGATTTCAAATGTTTTGGACCTGGTGATGCAATTGTTTAGAGCGGAGGGTTCTGCTTTGGTTCTATATGATCAGTCCTCCAATAGATTTCAGCTTGAAGCAGCAAAAGGTGTGTTTGAAGGCAATTTGCACAAAAACCTTGGAGAAGGGGAGAGTATTTCAGGTATTGTGAAACAGAGCGGCAAACCATTTATTACTAATGATATTACCAGGGAAGAGGGAATCATCTGGTCACAGGCTTATGAAATAACTACATCAATTGCCTGTGTGCCTTTATTTGTTGAAGGAATGTCGATCGGTAATTTGCGTATTGGTCGAAGTTCTGCAATAACTCATTCTGACCTTAGATTACTCCTCTCTATTGGAGATATCCTTGCCAATGGTATTCATCGTGAGATTTTACGAGAAGAGACAGCCAAACAACTGGACCGTTTGTCTACATTACGTTCGATTGATAAAGTTTTAACCAGTATTGTTGATCAGAGTGTTGTGCTGAACTTTATTATTGAGCAGGTAGCCACTCGATTAGAGATTGATGCAATTGCAATCCACTTATACAACCCCATCTCACATCGTGTGCAATATGTAGATGGAAGAGGTTTCTTGACCACAGAGATCCAAAAAACCAATGTGATGATCGGTGAATATAATGTTGGGAGAGTAGCACTTAACAAGGAAACCCTGAGAAAACCAAGTGTTACAGTTGAAGATTTTCCGGGTGGAAATCTAATACAGCGAGAGAAGTTTGTTTCATATTTTGCTACGCCGATTATTGCCAAAGGTCAGATTAAAGGGGTGATGGAAGTGTTCAATCGCAACCATATGACACCGGATGAAGAGTGGATCAATTATCTTGAAACTTTAGCTGGTCAAACAGCCATTGCGATTGATAACAGCCAGATGTTTGAGGGATTACAACGATCTAATTTTGAATTATCCATGGCTTATGAAGCTACTATCGAAGGATGGTCAAAAGCAATGGATTTACGGGATAAGGAAACCGAAGGCCATACACAAAGGGTTACTGAAATGACCATTAAATTAGCTCAAATGGCCGGAATGGATGAGGATGAAATGATCCATATTCGACGTGGTTCATTGCTTCATGACATGGGCAAACTTGGCATTCCGGATAGGATTCTGCATAAACCAGGTGCTTTAGATCCGGAAGAATGGGAATTGATGAAAAAACACACAATTTTTGCCTATGAGATGTTAGCTCCGATTGATTATTTGAAAAAAGCGATCGATATCCCTTATTGTCATCATGAGCGCTGGGATGGTAGTGGGTATCCGAGAGGTCTTTCAGGAGAACAAATCCCAATGGCAGCTCGCATATTTGCGGTGGTGGATGTATATGACGCGTTAACTTCCGATCGTCCATACCGGCCTGCATGGACAAAACAAAAAACTTTGGATTACATCGTAGAAAACAAATTTAAACAGTTTGATCCGAAGGTGGTTGATTTATTTCTGAAATTTATTGCATTTGAAAAATAAAACCCACATGAGTAACTAATTTTCCTTACTAAATTGTAAAGCGAGATAGGTGTGTTTTTCCTTCATTTTTCGCTATACTATTTTAATACTTGGGTTAGAAAATAGTTATGTAAGTTGTTAAATGGAAAATGGACAATCAAAACAATTAATCCTGCATACTTGCAGAAAAAACATAAGGCGAACCATGTTTAAGAAAATCATTATGCTCTCGATTGCTTTAATCAATTTATTCGTAGTTACAGGAATGCAGATAACAGAGCGCCGGGAAGTGCGAGTGGGAGCATATGATAATGCACCAAAAATTTATCAAAATGAGGATGGGGAGATAGTCGGGTTCTGGCCGGAAATCGTTCAGGAAATTGCGGACCGCGAAAACTGGGAGATTGTTTGGGTGCATGGGACCTGGGAAGAAAGTATTGCTAGACTGCAAAATAACGAAATTGACCTTATGCCGGATGTGGGGTTGACTGAGGATAGAAGAAATCTGTTTGAATTTTCGGAAGAAACAGTTTTTGTTAGCTGGGCACGATTATATATTAACGACAACTCCAAAATAGAAACTATCCTCGACCTGGAAGGAAAACGAATTGCCGGGTTGAACGGCAGCCTGAATTTTGATGGACCGGAAGGGATTAAAGCGCTGACAGGGCAGTTTGGTGTTAATGCGACTTTTATTGGAATGTCGAATTATATTGAGGTTTTTGAAGCTCTTCAAGGAAATGAAGCTGATGTAGGGGTGGTTAATAAGGATTTTGGGGATTACAACGAACGAATATATGGACTTCAAAGAACGCCAATCATCATTCAACCCACTCATATGCATTTTGCATTTCCAAAAAACGGGTCATTAACTCCATATTTTTTGGAGCGGATTGACAAACAATTAAGGTCGTTTAAGGAAAATAAGGACTCCTTATATTACTGGGCATTGGATGAATATTTTGGAGAACGAACATCCATAGAAACAGTTGAGGTGATTCCTGCCTGGGTGGTCAATTCACTCCTGGTAGGTGGAGTCTTGTTATTGTTTCTCGTTTCAGTCAGCGTTGTCTCTCGTGTACAGGTGAAGAAGAAAACTTCAGAATTAAGTGCCAGTGAAGAACGTTATCGCACTTTATTTGAGAATAGTCCAGACCACATCTTTAGATTTGACAAAGATGCAAATATTATTGATTACCATGCATCGCAAGATATTTCATTTTCAGAACGGTTTGAAGAAGTCAAAGGAAAGAATATTTCCGAGTTGATCTCGCCTACTTTTGCGAATCTGGTGAAACAAAACATAAATGCATCGCTTGTGATGGACACAGATAGATCCTATGAATTTCAGCTGAATCTGGACGGGGACCAACGTGAATTTGAAGCGCGTTATATTATCAGCAGCTCTAATGAGATCATCGCTTTTGTACGCGATATTACCGAAAGAAAACAGGCAGAAAAGAAAATTATTGAAAGCGAAAAACGCTACCAAACTTTGGCTCGGGTTTCTCCGGTTGGAATTTTCCGTACTGATCAAGTGGGAAATACAACCTACGTGAATGAAACCTGGACACAAATTGCAGGTATTTCGTTTAAAGAAGCTATGGGTACTGGATGGATTAATGCGGTGCATCCTGATGACAGAGAAATGCTGAATATTAATTGGAATAATGCTTACCTGAATCAAAGCGCATCTTTTGCGGATTATCGATTTGTTCGGTCTGATGGGTCAATAGTTTGGGTGATCGGGCAGGCTGTCCCTGAACGTGATGCCAACAATAATGTGGTAGGCTACATTGGTACTATTACCGATATAACAGAAAGAAAGAAAATCGAAGATCTTAAAGCGGCAGTCATTCGTGCAGAGACAGCCGACAAGATGAAATCAGCCTTTTTAGCAACCATGTCGCATGAATTACGCACTCCGTTGAACTCAATCATTGGTTTTACGGGGATTTTGTTGCAAAAATTGGTTGGTCCATTGAGTGATGAACAGGAAAAACAATTGAAAATGGTGCAAGGTAGCGCCCAGCATCTGCTGGCTTTGATCAATGATGTCCTGGATATTTCGAAGATTGAGGCCGGTCAACTTACTTTCTCAAACGATGAATTTGATATTGGGCATTCAATTCAGAAGACTGTTGAAAAATTAAGACCTTTAAGTGATAAAAAAGGTTTGCAATTAAATTACCAAATTCCGGAAATTCCGGTTGTTTTACATGCAGATCAGCGCAGAACTGAACAGGTGGTAATCAACCTGGTAAATAACGCAATCAAATTTACCGAAGAGGGAGAAATTAAAATCAATTGTGTTGTTGATGATGGTTTTGTGAAGACGAGTGTAACTGATACCGGGATTGGAATTGATAAAGATAAAATGGATAGCTTGTTTACACCGTTTAAACAAATAGATTCAGGGTTAAGCAGGCAATATGAAGGCACTGGATTAGGATTATCCATTTGTAAAAGATTAGTAGATTTAATGGGGGGAGAAATCTGGGTGGAGAGTGAAATCGGAATCGGCAGCACCTTTTCCTTTTCTTTACCGATTGCAAGGAGTGAAGAATGAGTTCCAAGATTTTAATCATTGAAGATAATGAGCAAAACATGTACCTGGTCACTTTTATTCTTGAAAAACACGGCTATCAAGTTGTGCAGGCATGGCGCGGTGATACTGGTATACAATTAGCTAAACAGGAGAACCCAGATCTAATTCTCCTGGACATCCAATTACCAAGCATGGATGGGTATGCCGTGGCAAGAGAATTAAGAAAAGTGGAGTCAATGAAAGAAACTCCAATTGTTGCAGTAACCTCATACGCAATGCCTGGGGATCGTGAACAAGCGTTGGAAGCCGGGTGTACCGGATACATTGAGAAGCCGATTAACCCTGAAACGTTTATGAGTGAAGTAAGGAATTTTTTACCTGCAGAATAAGGAAGAACCAATGAAAAAACTGATAGTCGTTGATGATATGCCCCAAAATTTATACCTGCTTGAAGTATTGCTCAAGACGAATGGGTACGAAATTGAAACCGCTGTCAATGGAAAAGAAGCATTGGAGAAAGCCAAAGCTAGTCCCCCCGACATGATAATTACAGATATTTTGATGCCAGGGATGGATGGGTTTAGTTTGTGTAGAATATGGAAAACAGATGAGCAGCTAAAAGAAATCCCGCTGATTTTTTATACGGCTACTTATACGGATGAAAAAGACAGGATATTTGCGTTGGGGTTAGGTGCGGATCGATTCCTGCTGAAACCTATGGAGCCAGATGATCTGTTGCAGGTGATTGAGGAAGTGTTTTCAGAACAGAAAAAAGGGAAAACTGTGGTGCCGGTTGCTGCGATAGAGGAAGAAAGTTATATTCGTGAATATAACGAAGTTTTGATTCGAAAACTTGAAGATAAAATGGCTCAACTACAACAAAGTAACAAACGTTTGTTTACTTTGTATCACACCAGCAATATTCTTGGTAAAGTGAAACCAGCTGACGAATCGATCCATGATGTGTTGGTTGCTCTGGTTGAGAAAGCTAGCTATCAACAGGCTTTTTATTATGCATTTGATGGAATGATCCAGAAACTACGCATCAAAGATGCCATCAAAAAGTTAAAAAAGGATTATTTGAATTCTAGCCGATTACATGAATTTGGTCTTGGGGATGAAGAGGGGTTGGTGGGGTATGTCGCCAAAACTGGCGAGGTGACCAATATAAAAGATACCAAAGAAGAACCCCGATGGATTGACATCGGTGATGATACCAGATCAGCATTGTTTATCCCGGTAAAGTACGAAGATCATTTCTTAGGAATTTTATCTATATTCAGCGATGAGGTTGAAGCCTTTACCGAAGTTGATGAGCAAATTCTTACTACTTTGGCAAACAACCTGGCGATCGCGATTGAAAATCGCAGCAGCCAGGAAAAAGTTCAGAATCACTTTCAGCGGCTTTCCTCCTTGCACAAAATTGACGTGGCCATTTTAAACAGCACAGACCTGATGGTGACGCTGAATTTGTTAATCGCTCAAGTGATTACTCAATTGGGTGTGGATGCTACTGATATCTTGTTATATAACCACAAATCTAACACTTACAAAATCTCAGTTGCCAATGGTTTTTTGACGGATGTGACTAAAACTTCCAGTCATGAACATGTCTTGGCAAAAATGGCTATTCAGAAGCGAAGTGTTGTTCATATTGCAGAAATTGACCAGCTTCCACCTTCCTATCCTTTCCGAAAATATTGGGAATATGAAGGGTTCTGCCAATATTGGGGAGCTCCCATTATCGCAAAGGGAGTGGTGAAAGGTGTGCTGGAGGTGTATCAACGTTCGGAAATTAAACCGGATCAAGACTGGCTGGATTTTCTGGAATCGCTCGCCGGGCAAGCTGCGATCGCCATTGAAAATGCTGAAATTCAGGAAGGCTTAATTCGCTCAAACTACGAGCTAACCATGGCTTATGATGCGACTATTGAAGGATGGTCAAGGGCAATGGATTTACGTGACCGCGAGACTGAGGGACACACGCAGCGTGTGACCGCGATAACCACTCAATTAGCACGTATGTTTGATATGAAGGAAGAAGAAATTCTGCAGATTCGAAGAGGTGCGTTGCTGCATGATATGGGCAAGTTGGGTATTCCGGATTACATTTTACACAAACCCGGGCCATTAACCGAAGAAGAATGGGTGTTGATGCGAAAACATCCTGTATTTGCCTATGAAATGCTCGCCCCAATTCATTACCTGAAACTGGCAATTGACATTCCTTATGCTCACCATGAAAAAATGGATGGAAGTGGATATCCACGTGGATTAAAAGGTGAAGAAATTCCTTTAGCTGCACGAATTTTTGCCGTGGCGGATGTGTATGATGCGCTTACTTCAGACCGACCTTATCGCCCAGCCTGGTCAAAAGAGAAAGCACTAAATTACATCCGTGAACAAACAGGTCATCATTTTGACCCAATTGTGGTGGAAAAATTCTTTCAATTAATTAGGGATATCCCTGGTTTATTAGAAGATAATTTATAAGAACTCAAGAATTATTTTGAAAGTTCATCGATCGGAGTAAAAAATTCGATCGTATCTATTTCATCCAATGCATAAGTGGAAGGTGGTTTGGTTAACAACCATGACACCACGAATATATCTCCTGTAGCCCCTGTAGCGTTTATAGCCAATGCGATCATCACCATATTGAGGGAGGAAATTGGTAAGATCAGCAGAAGAAACAACCCTAATATTGTTATGAAAAACAGAGGAGCCAAACCAGTAATGGCGTATTGGTTACGGGGAAAATACCATCCTGGTAAGGAAGCATAGGCATAAGCCCCTTTGAACCCTACAATCGGTTTTTGTTTGCTGAAGATCCAAAAAAATAATGCATGAATAGCTTCATGTACCACCAGGACTAGAATGATATGAAGAAGTAATTTGATCACTACGATTACAATGCTTAAGAAATTTGAAAATTCGAATCCAAACATTGTGGTGAATTCCGGTCGAAATTGCTTGACATACCAGGGAAAAAACCAAATTGAGAATAGTAAAATAACCAACCCGATGACATTCATGTAGATGATATGCTTCATGGATTTGAGATCAAACTTACCAGCGGGGTGATAGTTCGGAGGAAGAACTTGAATTGCTTTCATAATGGCCTACTTTATTTGAAAAAAGTTAATGGATTAAATTAATTATATATTATGTAGTGAAAATGAATTAATCCTTATCTAAAAACATCAAGCAAATGAACAAAAAGTACAGACAACCTTTGAGGTGAAAGTCGTTTTGGTTGATTGACCGGGCATTTCTCGCAACCAGAGGTTAAAGAAGCGTAATAACTCCTTAGAAATTGAAGAGAGTATTGATAATTATTGGAATGGCAGGATAATTAATGCGTTTATACAATTGTATTTTTTTGTTTTTCTTTAAATGGTATAATCGCGATCGTTGACTAATAAGATAAATAATAATATTTCCAAATTCAAACATCAGGATTTCTTAATGGCTTTGATCCGAAAAACAATATTGAGTATTGTCGTTGTCTTACTGGTAATTTCGGTGCTCTCTCCATTTTCGTCAAGCACTGCTTCAGCGCAAAACAATGGGGATTATAAGGTCTATTTACCATTGGTTCTAAAGAATAATCAGGAGTGGCTGACAGTCTTGAACCAATATCGCCGGGACAGAGGGCTTAATCCAGTTTCAGCGAATAGCAATATGAGTTATGGGTTGAGTTTGCATATTAAATATCTTTTAGCCTGCCCGCAACAAAAAGACGATAAATCGTATGGAATGCATGGTGAAAATGTTTGCCCTTCCATCAAGGAAGCAACTCCAGAAGGTGCGTTAGCCGCCAGTCAGAGCAACTTATTGTGGACAACCGATCTCAAGTACACCGAAAAACAAGCGATCGATTTATGGTGGAATTCTGCAAATCATCAGGCTCATATGTTGAATCCTAAACTTGTAGAGAGCGGCTTTTTCCTGGCCTGTGATAATAAATATTGTTTTGCTGGTTTGAATGTTTTAGGGGGGATAAAATGAAAATGAAATATGGAATAAATTGAGTTCGGGCAGTATCTGATGGATAGCTTTCATTCCTATTTGTACTACCTAGGAGACTAACTGAATTGGTTCAGACAATAACAGGCAAAATTCATTCCTCTTTGAACCAACTTGACTTCAAACTGAAGATATTTAAACCAAAACCAAATAAAAAATCATTCCTTACGAAATAAATGATATAATACAAAAGTTGAGTATCTGGGTGCCCCCCTCACCCTGGTACTCAATACCTTTAAAAGCCCTTTACATCTCCACCTCCTACTTCCCTCTTGAATTTTTTCACAAAAGCCCTATGATGGATTTGAATCCGTTCGGAGAATGAAATGCGAATCCCTCATGTATTAAGAACTATCGTCTGTATTCTATTTATCACTTTGTTTTCGGCTTGCTCCATCCTGGCAGGAGAGGATACAACCATACCACCAACCGAAGAGCAATCAAGCCTTCCTACCTTGGAGAGCATCCCTGTTGCAACCGAGACAGCACCAGTGAAGCAGTTGGTGACGATTTATGTTGTGGCGTTGGAAGATAGTGGTATTTCCGGGAAAAAGATTGGCTGTAATGACAGCCTTGTGCCTATTGAGGTGCAAACAGAATCCAGTCTGGAGTTTCCCTGGAATGCTGTAGAAGCATTATTGAGCCTCAGCCCGACTGCATTAGAAGCCTCCGGGCTTTACACGCCTTTTCAACAAGCAAATTTGGAACTTGTCAAATACGAAACCGATGATAAAACAGCTCAGGTATACCTGGAAGGCGAATTGATGATTGGTGGGGTTTGTGATCACCCCCGCATTGAAGAGCAGTTATATGCAACCATCTTGCAAAGTGGTCAGATCGAAGAAGTGGAAATTTTTATCAATGGTGAATCCCTGCAGGATTATCTTTCTCTAAAATAATTCTAGGCTGATCTGTAACTGGTTCAAAAGCAGCATCCGACCACACTCAATTTACGGTACAATGGATTTAGGTGTTCCCATGAGCTGGTACCGTTTGCTTCAACATACCCCAACCCTTTTTTATCATTATGTTTTACACCGCAATAAACCACTGCTGGCAAGTTATAAACTAACCTACCGTTGTAATTTACATTGCCAGCAATGCCCGTTCTATTCGATGGAAGCAGAAGAATTATCCTTCCCACAGGTGGTTGAGGTTTTGAATCACCTGTATCAGCGTGGGAATCGCCTGATTGTGCTGGAAGGGGGAGAGCCGATGCTCTGGAGAGATGCCGAATTTTCGATTCAGGATGTGGTTGCCGCTGCCCGAAAACAATTTTACAGCGTAGGGATGACCACCAATGGTACTTTTCCATTAGACATAGCGGTAGATACGTTATGGGTCAGTGTGGATGGCCTGGAAAAGACTCATAATGCATTGCGTGGAGCTCCAATTTTTGCGAAAGTCATTGAAAATATCGAAAAGAGTCAACACCCACGCTTGTACGCCCATATTACTATCAATGCAGTTAATGCGAATGAAATTGGTGATTTGATTCAATTTCTCAATAAGCTAGTCAAAGGCATGACCATCCAATTTTATTATCCTTACAACCATAAGGATGATTTATTTCTGAATTTTGAGCAGCGGGAGCACTTGTTGGAAGATATAATCCGGATGAAACGATCCGGTTTCCCCATTCTCAATTCCTATGCTGCCTTAAAAGCACTGAAACGAAATACCTGGCGTTGTGATGACCGACTGATTGATAACGCAAACCCGGATGGCAGCATAACCCAGGGCTGCTACTTAAAAAATCGTGCGGATATCGATTGCAGCAAATGTGGTTTTTCCCCGCATACCGAAATCTCCCTTGCTTGTCAGGGGTTTTTGCTAAGCATCCTGGCGGGGCAAAAAATCTTCTTCTGATGGGCGGATTGTCATGGATTCGTGGGATCATCTTCCTGATCAGGGTAAAGTTGACAAAAACCATTTATAATTAAATTATTACTGATTAATAAGGTGAATAATGGTTTATTTATTGGTTGTTTCCATCATTTGGGCTTTTTCGTTTGGTTTGATTAAAAATCAACTGGCAGGGTTGGATGCTAATTTCATCGCAGCAGCCAGATTGCTGGTGTCCTTGATTGTATTTATTCCTTTCCTAAAAATTAAAGGACTCAATAAAAAACAGACTGGGCAGCTTTTGCTAGTGGGAGCCGCGCAATATGGGATTATGTACATTGCCTATAATTACGCCTTTGGGTATTTACAAGCGTATGAAGTAGCCCTTTTTACGATTTTCACCCCCATCTATGTGACGCTGATCAATGATGCCATCCGCAGGCGAATGCATTGGGTGAGTTTACTGGCGACAGTGTTGACTGTGATCGGCACAGCCATTATCAGACGTGGCGGGGTAATTCAATCAGATATCCTGACAGGTTTTCTGATTGTACAGATCTCCAACCTTGGGTTTGCTTTTGGGCAAATTTATTATCGGGAGGTGATGAAATCTGTCCCCTCTCAGAAATTTGATAATCTGAAAGTGTTTGGGCTGTTGTACTTGGGTGGTTTCCTGACCGCTGCTCTTTCCGCAGCAGTGTTTACCCCATGGCAGTCTTTTCAGATTACAAGCGAGCAAGTGTTGGTGTTGTTGTATTTAGGGGCAATCGCTTCGGGGTTGAGTTTCTTCTTGTGGAATGTTGGCGCGAGAAAGGTCAACGCTGGTACATTAGCAATATTCAATGATCTAAAAATCCCACTGGCGGTAATTGTTTCGATCCTCTTTTTTGGCGAACAGGCAAATTGGTTCAATTTAGTTGTGGGCGGTGGAATTGCCGGGATCGCCCTCGTAATCAATGAATGGTATATGCGCAAACAAAAGAAAGCGGAAACTGCTACAGCATAGAAAGCATTGTTTCCAAATGTAGGGTTAACATTGCCCCTTGCTTGAAGGAAACTGTCAGGCAAGGGGGATTTTTTTAACTGGAAGCACTGTGGTAGCGGTTCACTCCCTGCCGGAAAAGCCATGAAGCAGCCAGCAGCAACAGACACGCGATGGACAGACTGAGTGAGACCATTCCTATGCCGATCTGCCCACTGAGCGCTTGCGCTGGGATAGTGGTGATCAGGCCGATTGGTATGATCCAGGTCAGGAGAATACGTACCAGGGGTGGATAAATGCTGATTGGGTAACGAGCTAATTGAAACAACGAATCGAACACCCAGGTGATCAGAAATCCCGGACTCCAGAAAGCGAGTGCGCTTAAACCAAGCAAGAGGGAGTAGAGTACGAGGGTAGCAGCCAGGATGGCAATTGCGAATAACAGCCAGTTCAACCAGGTGATTGGATCACTACTTTGGGAGATGGCGTAGATCAGGACACCAATCCCAAGCGCCAAATCCAACAGCGCAAAAAAACGCCAGATCCGAAAGGTGATCAAAAATTGGACATTGACAGGGCGGATCAGACTGAAATCGAAATTTCCATTCCAGATTTCCTGACCCATACCCACCAGGGTCTCCAGGCTGGGACCGATAAATAGCGCTCGCAAAGCCCCGATGATCAGGTAAACTGCCATGACTCCCAGGGTTGCGCTGAATGTCCAGCCGTTTAATACTTCGATCTGGTTGAAAAGGATCAACAGGGCGGCTACCGCCACCACCAGGTTCAATAGAGAATGTAAAAGATTGATCCAGAAATTTGCCCGGTACGCAAGGTCTTGTTGTAGAGAGGCACGCATAAAACTTCTTATTAATCGTAATGAATACAAATCATCCTCCTATTGCGCTGTAACGGGTGATGCCTTTTTTCCAAATGATCCAACATACCAGGCTGGCAACCGCCACCCAAAACGTTTGAATGATTAATCCCATCTGGATTTGTGAATTGCTGAGATAAGCTGTCAGAATTTCAACCGGGAAGCCGACCATGTAACGGAATGGCAAGTACACCGCGATTTCCTGTAAGAGACCTGGCAACAAAGCGACCGGAGCGATCATCCCGGAGAAGATAAAGACCAGCGAATCTTGTAACGCCAGCAGGGCATCTGCCCGGGTTGCCCAGAAGGCCAGTAATGCCACCCACAAGCCCCAAAGAAAACGTAAAGCCCAGGCAAGGATCAGCGCGAGCCAGAAAATCAGGAATTCGGAGATTGAAAAACTAAAGGTTGGCTTGAGGAGAATCATCAGAATGATGACGATTGGAACAGTGAAAATCAGATAAACCACCTTGCCGGCAATCTCGCTGGAGAGGATTTGGTACAACGGTGATAGCGGACGAATTAACCAGTGGTTCAGGGTGCCTTCCCGAATGATGTCACCAACAGTCCAGTTGGATTGCGAGTAGGTGAGCTGGTTGACAAGAATCAGAACCAGGTAGTAGGCCACGAAAGCTGATTTTTGAATCCCGGTGAGCTCGCCATCCCCAGCAGCAGCCGTCCAAACAAACATCGCCACCAGCGGAGGAACCATCCACCCGAACGCCAGAATGAAAAAGAAGCTGCGATATTGCATCCAAGATAACCAGGTACCGCGAATGAGGGCCAGACCACCACGATGGTTCATAACGCACCTTCCTGGTAAACACGGTCGATGACTGCTTCCAAAGAAGGTTCTTCGACAGTCAAATCAGATACGGGAAGTTTGCCCAAAAGATCGGCGATCACCGAAGCGGTTTTTTCCCGTGGAACGCGGATTGTAAAATTGTGGTGGTTGCTCTCGAGGAGTTCGACGTCATTTGGCAGCCAGTTTTGCATATTGCTCTCGGATTGGGTTTCATTCAGGGTTAAATGAATGATTTTGCTGTTTGTCAGCAGGCCAGACAGTCCGGTACGTTCTCCATCGTAGAGGATTTCTCCGTGGTGGATCAGGATCACACGTTGGCAGAGCCGTTCGATATCGGCCATGTAGTGACTGGTGAGTAGAATGGTGGCCTGATATTTGCGGTTGTATTCCAGAATGAAATTTCGTAAGCGATTTTGCACAGAAATATCCAACCCAAGGGTTGGTTCATCCAAAAAGAGCACCTTGGGGCGGTGAAGTAAACTCGCGACCAATTCGCACTTCATGCGCTCCCCGAGGGATAGGTTGCGAACGGGTTTCCGAAGGATTTCTGTCATATCGAGCAGGTTTACCATTTCGTCGATTCGTTCATGCAAGGCGGCTTTCGGGACGCGGTAAATTTCACCGAGCACCTGGAATGTATCGAGTGGGGGAATGTCCCAGAGCATCTGGCTTTTATTGCCCAGCACAATGCTGATATTCGACAGGAAATCGTGGCTGCGTTTTCCCGGGGTAAAGCCATTGATGGAGATACTTCCGGATGAGGGTTGTAACAACCCGGTCAGCATTTTTAAGGTGGTTGTTTTGCCCGCCCCGTTAGGTCCGATCAGCGCGACGATCTCTCCCGGTTGGATGGAAAAGTTTATCGACCTGACTGCTGGGACTTCCTGAAATGAGGGGCGGGTAAGGCTGCGAAGAGCGGCTTTCAAACCAGCTTCCCGTTGAGGGACACGATAAGTTTTAGATAGGTTGTTTACTGAAATAATTGGCATACCTCTCCTTGGAATGATGATATCTAGATTCATAATCCATAATCCATAATGATCTTACAACATTGGTGTACAAAAGGAGGGTTTGGAGATTGATCACCAAAAATTTACCAAAATGAGATTGGAGAATTTTTTATTTAAAAAATTGTCAAATCGAGCCAGGCGTAATATTGCCTGGCTATTATCGTTAAAACAAGGAAAATCAGACAAATCGGATCCAAACTTTCTTACAACATTATACATAAAGTTTATACACATTGTAAAAACATCATTCAAAGTTTATACTTTCGACATCGAAATAAATAATTAATATAGCCAATCAAAAGGAGAATGAAATGAAAGCCTTCAAATTATCAAGTTTACTAATTGTCTTCGCACTCGTGCTCGCCGCCTGTGCCCCAGCTGTTGCAGTTGTAGAACCAGCCGCAATGTCTACTGAAGCACCAGCTGTTGAACCAGAACCATTGGAAGAACCACAATCGATTGTAGAAATCGCTGTTGGCAACCCTGACTTCTCAACCTTGGTCGCTGCTCTGCAAGCTGCTGAATTGGTGGATGCCCTCAGTGCCGAAGGTCCCTTCACAGTCTTTGCCCCCACCAATGATGCCTTTGCAGCCCTACCAGAAGGCAACTTGGATAGCCTGCTCTTACCTGAGAACAAACAAGCCTTAGCGGACATCCTGCTCTACCACGTTGTTTCTGGTAACGTTTTAGCCGCAGATGTTGTCAACCTGACCGAAGCTGAAACCTTATTAGGCAAAAACGTCAACATCAGTGTCGATATGGGCAATGTCATGATCAATGAAGCTAATGTAGTTGCCACTGACATAATCGGCAGCAATGGTGTCATTCACGTAATCGATAGCGTCATCTTACCTCCCGCTGACTTAGCTGACATCGTTGATACCGCTGTAGCCGATGGCCGCTTCACCACCTTGGCCGCCGCCTTGGGTGCTGCAGAACTCATCGACACACTCAAAGGAGAAGGTCCCTTCACCGTCTTCGCCCCCACCGATGATGCCTTCGCAGCCTTACCAGAAGGAACAGTCGAAAGCTTGCTCTTACCTGAGAACAAACAAGCCTTAACCGACATCCTTCTCTACCACGTAGTCGCTGGCAAAGTCATGGCTGAAGATGTAGTGACCCTGACAGAAGCTGAAACAGTTTTGGGACAGAATGTCACCATCACCGTGGAAGATGGCAAAGTTTTCATCAACGAAGCTGAAGTTATCATCACCGATATCGAAACCAGCAATGGTGTGATCCATGTAATTGACGCAGTAATTCTTCCTAACTAGAGATTCCTTCAACAGATTATTGGTAGACCTGAGCCTGTGAAAGCAGGCTCAGAGTTTTAACTTCTTACAAATTGGAAAATCTGGGTTTTGTTTTTTTATTTGGATAGCTGTTATTATTCTATTATTAATAAAGAAGATTTCAACTTGTCATCTTCTAATTATCTACCTTTTTTACCTTTACCTCGCAGCCAATCTTCGAGGATCTCAATCATCTTGCGGGCACTTTGTTCGATGTCTTCAAGAGTGGAAAGCCAATGGTCGGTGGCGTGAAAGACGTCTTCATCCGGGCGGGGGGTGTTAAGTGCTTGTCTGATGTTGGTGGAGCTGTCACTGTCGAGCTGGTTGAGCATGCGGTAGATAGCCATCAGGCTGTACCCGGCATTACGCAGGACGCGAATGACCCTTGCACGCGCTAATTCAGGTGCGGTAAACATTCGGTAGCCATTATGTGGATCCCGTGGGACGTCCATCAGTCCATTGCGTTCCCAGTTGCGCAGTTGATCGGTGGTGACATTTAAGTGCAGCGCGGCATCGCGAATATGCAGGTTTTGGTGAGTTGAGTCGGTAGGGAAGCCTTGCGCCCAACGGGAAACCAACTCCGCTGCCATTTCTGCCTGGTTGCGTTCGTTCTGTACCAGCACCACATAGCGGTAAGCACTTTCCAAAGCACCACCCAGATCCCCGGAAGCACTTTGTTGAATCAACCCGAAGGCAGCAGAACGGATATTTTTGCCTGGCCAGGCGGTGTTCAGGGCAGTGCGCGCCAGCTTCATCTGGTATAAATGGTCCTCGGTGTAAAGACGGTAGCCGTTGGCACCCCTTGGCACGCGGGGGAGCAATCCCCAGGTTTCGTACATGCGTACCGTGTTGGGATGACACCCGACTATTATGGCAATTTTGCTGGTACTCAGGCGGTTATAAGGCATGCAGTCTCCTTAAGGTTTTGATGGTTTCGATGAAGGTGCTGACTTGAACATCGCCTTTATTATCTCATTTTTTGGGCGGTGATGAGGACGTGTTCGGGGGGGAATTGGTGAGGGGTAATGATTTCCACTTCCTGCAGCCATTGATCGTAATCGACACTGAGTAAGCGAAATTCCTGGATTACAAAACCGTTGTCCATAAACATCGCTCGCATTTCTTCTTCCTGGAAGTACTGGTAACTTTCATGGCGTTCGCGTTCCCAGAGAGGTTTGCCCAGAAAGATGATCTTGGTGACATACCGAGTGAAATCCCGCATGGAAAGTTGCACATCATGCTTTTGGAGGATTTCGTATTGTATTTGGAATGGCTGATATTCCCGGGCAAATGTCTGGAACTTTTGCCAGGCTTGGGTGGTTTGAAAGCGAAGTTGGATGGGTGTATCGGGTGATTCAGGGGCTTCCAGGCCGTCAAAAAGGATCAGGTGACCGCCTGGTTTGAGTGTTTCTGCTAATTTGGCAAAGCTGGCGCGGACATTGTCTTTTCCAAGACCCACATTGATTTCTTGCAACTCCGGGGCGTAGGCGTCTGAAAAGACATGGTGAAGGGCATTGACCAGTAAGAGTAAATCAAATTTTCCAAGAGATAGTAATAAATGGGGGTCAGTGAAATCGCCTTCGAGAAAGTGGATGCCGGGGTATTGCCTGGCAGCGACTGTTAGAGCTTTGGTATCGCGATCAATGCCAACACTGGATTGATCCCCGGCGGGGCTGCCGTGTGCATCCACCAGGGCACCGATGATCTGGGCTTCCCCGCAGCCTGCTTCGAGGATTCGAGCGGGTGGATTGGCATCGCATATCAGCCGGGAAGCCTGCAGAATGACTTCGCCTTTTCCCTGACCCTGAAGGTATTGCAAGCGGGTTTCCCAATAGAAGTTCCAGAATGATTCGGTTTGCATAAGTATATTGTAGTGGAATTCGATTTGTTGGCAGTCTTCAGTCTACAGTTGAAAGCGGCAAGTGACTAGTCCTAAAATCATGACTGAAAATTAAAGCGTAAATGCTCTTTCATTGGGTTCTATAGTTTAAATTTTGAATATTTACCTGAAGATAATACATCACTCAAAACGGTTCTTATATATCTTCCGCATCACCCATGAGAGATATATCGCAATACCTCCTGAAAACAGCATGAACATGATAAGTTGAATAATGTCACTGGTAGCCATCGACTGGTAGGATAACCAGAGGGAAACGAATGTGATAATGAACGCTGCTAAGAACAAGAACATTGATACAGATACAGCGCGAACAACCTGTTTGTTTCTGGTTTCAATGCTTTTTTGGTCACTAAAGGCTTCAGGTCGTTCGCCAGAATATTCCATCCGCCATAGATGACAGCTGGCCATAACGCCCACGAATTCCCAGCCAAACTGTTCATAGGTTGTCTGATAATCATTCTTGGGGTTTGTCTGGATGTCGTAAACATATCGATATTTCTTGGGGTTGGTTTTTGTAAATCGCAGCCGAATACTACTCCACTGACCTATCCGGTCAATATTCCATCCCTGAGAAGCCATCTCTTCCAGCCAGTTTTCATAGTCAGCAGGTATAACATTTTTAAAAGCTGAAAACCAAACAGTCTTTGTTGTTTTCATAATATTTCCACCAAATTCTGATAGATTTCATTAATTCGAAAAGCCTC
>CAYSFA010000004.1:0-21458 GCA_964430025.1 uncultured Anaerolineaceae bacterium
CTGAAGAACAAGGTGCCAGTCTTTTCAAGAAAATCAATGAAGATGGCAGCGGAAGTGACTTTGGAGCGGGTCAATTTGGCGGAATCGGTGCAGGCATTGGCGGTTCAAGTGGTGGGGGAGCAAGTGGAACCGATTTTGGCGCGGGTCAGTTTGGTGGGATTGGACAAATGGCAGGAGACGCTGGTGGCGGATCTGGTGGAACAGATTTTGGAGCTGGACAGTTTAATGACCTGGGTCAGGCTTCAGGAGAAGCTGGTGGTAGCGGTGGGACTGGTGGTAGTGATTTTGGCGCCGGTCAATTTGGAGATATTGGTCAGCCTTCTGGTGAGGCTGGTGGGGGTGGCGATTTTGGAGCAGGCCAGTTTGGTGACATAGGTGACTCTGGTGCTCCAGGTGGTGCTGATTCCTCGCAAGCTGGGGGAGATTCCGGACAAACGAACGAGTCACAAGCTGCTCCATCTGACTTATCAGCAGGTGGCGGCACCGGAGGTGGTGGAGCTGGTGGCGGTGGTGATAGTTCCGGATTACAGGGAGATCTCAAAGATATGGGGACCGGGTTAACTGGTTCAGATTCTTCCAGTGGTGGCGGAGGAGGGGGCTCAGCAGCTGGCGGTGGTGGTGGTTCATCCATGCCAGACCATGTATATCAAAGCGCTGGTGGAGGTGGATCCGGTGGTGAAGCAGGTGGATCGAGTGGTGCACCAGCTCCTAGCAGTACCCCCCCTCCTGCAACACCTGAGCAAGGGGAAGGCATTTCTACCGCTGGCACAGCTGGTGTTGTCGGTGGTGTTGGTGCAGCAGCAGCTGCTGCTAAGAAAGTTGTGAAAGACAAAGATAATAAGTAGCAATCATCCTAGTTGTTATTTTTATTCATTGTAAAGGAGGTAAATGGTAGAGATATATACAGAACACTGTCATCAGAGATTATTCATTGAAATAAAAACTGACAAACCCTTCAATAAGTGCATCAATGTGAAAGACAAATTTTTCTATCTATTGGATGAAAGGAAATAAAATGGCTGATAAGACTGAAGTCAATTATGAACAATTGCAAGCAATTGGCAAGAAATTTAAATCCGAAGGAGATGCGATCAATCAGTTGCTAAGCCAAACTAAAGGTCGCGTGGATGGATTACACGGGACAGGTTGGATTGGACGAGGTTCTGACCAATTCTTTCAGGAAATGAATGAAAAACTTCTTCCATCGTTAGCTAATCTGGTTCAAGCTTTGAATGCTGCAGGTGCAGCAGCGGATGCAGTTTCGAAAATCTACCGCACTGCTGAAGAGCAATCTCAAAGTTTCTTCAAATCCATTGGTGAATAATTAGTTAAGGTAAAGGAGATATAAAATGGCAGATAAAATTAAGCTTAATTATCCTGCAATGCAAGAAATGGCAAACCAATGTAAAGCAGTAGCACAACGGTTAGCTGAGACTGCAAAATTAGGTCAAACCGCAGCGCAGGAAATGCAGAATGGCGCACTCCTTGGTGATGCTGGTGAAAATTTTGCTAACGCGTTAACCAGTGCTTATGTCCCCCAAGTAAAGAAACTTGCCGATAAGTTTAACGAAATGGCAAAAGATATTATGGATGCCATCCAGGATATGAAATCATCTGATTCAGGTGCTGGTGGCCTTTTCAATTAATCCAACACGGAGGTAAATTATGTTTGGTATCTTTAAACTTGCACGTGCTATCGTTCAGTCTGTGACCGGCATGATCACAGCCCAAATAAATCTTATTCAAAACGCAATTACCTCTCCGTTGAAAGGTTTTGTTCAGCAGGTAACTGGTGGCATCTGGAAGGGAGATGGGAGCGTTAAGTTCGTTAATGAAATGACAAGTCAGGTGATTCCTCAATTGGTTAGCATTGGCAACATTAATATGAGTTTTAGCGAAGCAATCAAGAAAGCCGTTGAAACCATGAATCAGGCTGATAAACAGGCGGCTTCCAAAGCCAACGAATTGTTTGATGTCTTCGGAAAAATTTTCAAGTTTTAGAAACATAAAAAGGAGATACGAAAATGGCTGAAGAAGTCTATATGGATATTCCCCAAGTCGAAAAGATGGCAAAAGGATTTGGTACCTTTAGCGATATCTTAAAAGGTGTTGTCAAAGCCTTGGAAGTTGCTATCAACCTCTTAAGAGCATCAGCTTTTGTGGGGTTAGTCGGTGGAGCCGCGGTTGAACGTTATCTCAGTATGGTAAAACCTCGCGTCCAAAAAATGGCCAAAAAGATGAATGAGTTACAAAATGATCTTAATGGCGCAATTCTACACTATCGAACCGGCGATGAATCTGGTTCACGTCGATTTAGATAATTGAATTACTTTTTACAAATAGGGACCTTTGGCAAGTATATGGTAACCCAAAACCATATACTTGCTCCTTTTCCTGTAAGTTTTTCAGCGAAAAAATGAGGCATTATGAATCGAATCTGTCTTAAGTGTAATGTCATTTCGCAAGATTTTAACCTGTGGTGCCAGGAGAAACACTGCCCGGCTGAAAATGCAACCGAAATTTTCAATAACGGCGAATGGTTTGGTATTTTTGAGATTGTCCAACCATTAGTGATATTACGATCAGCAATCGTATATCAAGCTCGTCGTGAAAATGAGGTTGTTTTTTTAAAAATTGCAAATGCCGGCTGTGAAGATAAATTACGTCAGGAAGCAATTGCGTTTTATCAATTAGCAAAAGCTGGCCAACACCCTCTATTACCAATCTTATTGCCAGCCCATCCCCAAAGCACAATAGCTCAACATCCATATGGTTGGACGGTTATCCAGGGAAAAGTAAAATATTACGCGGTTTTTCAATTTTTTGAAGGGGAAGTACTCAGGAATTATTTATTTAAAAATCCACAACCCTGGTTTCAACATGTAGGTTGGATTGGGATAAGCATTAGTGATGTGATGATTTATTTGCATCGCGCTGGAAAAATCCATTTATGTTTAAACCCGGATGTTGTTTACTTACGCTTATAAACAAGGCATTCCACGTCCGCTTTTATTAGATCTTGGTGTTGGGGATTTGAACAATAACATCCCACAAATTTGGAATGATCAATATAATTTGCCTGCCTATACCGCACCTGAGATCCTTGCTCCGAATGGAGCCATAACACACTCAGCAGATGTATATGGGATTGGCCTTCTATTGTATGAAATGCTGACTGGAAGACCCGCTTATGAATATCATCTCAAGAAAGATGATACCGTATTCCGCAGTGTCAAATCTGGTGTTTTCAAACCAAGTGGAAGGATAGATCTAAAAGAGATCCCGGCGATTGTTGAAAAAGCGATCAGTGTCCATCCACAATCTCGATTTCAGGATGTCTTATCATTTGTAAATGCGTTGAAACCATATTTTCCACCTATTCCCGCTGAAAAAAAATCAAGAGGAATAAATTGGAGAATAGTGTTTATCGTTCTGGCAGCTCTTTTGGCTGTCTCATTGATTCTTATGTTCGCAGTTTCACTATTACCTGAAGGATAGGGGAGGAAGAATGGCAGAAAAGATTTATATCGATCGACCACCCCGTATAGAGCCTGAATTACCATCCGGGATAAGAGAAATTCCAAGTCCACCCGATCTGGATATTAACCCCAATGCAATCATGGCTCAAGCATTTCTTCCGATGATCATGATCTTCGGATATGTCATCGTATCCATGTTTGGCCAGTCACGCAGTATGTTTATGATGATTCCGATGATGTTATCCGTCGTCGCATCGGTTGCTTTGGCGTTATATACCAACCGTGAAGATAAAAAGCGTCTTGAAAACTTGCGTGAGACTTACCAACGGCGGATTAGCGAAATGCGCCGCCAAATGGAAAGTGAACACGAACAACAAAAAATCTATTATTACTTTAATTATCCCAATCCTGATGTTTCTCTTTCAATTGCGGATGATATCCTAAAAGAAGAACCCCAAAAACAAGAGGACATCCGCTCCGGGACACGTTTATGGGAACGCCGTCCAACCGACCATGACTTCTTGAACCTTCGACTCGGAATAAGCACACGTCAATCAACTGTTATTTACAAGATGAGTGAAACAGAAGCTGTGGAGAACCCATTAATTCGTGAGGCTACTCGCTTGTCGGAAAATTCAAGGCTGTTATTCGATGTGCCGGTCACGATTCCATTATATGTTCAAACAAATGAAGCTGAACAAAAGAAAGTAGAAGAAAAAAAGCAGGATGAAGAAGGCGCTGGTACCATGATGGAGGACAAACAAGTCACCATTCGCCATTCCATTGGTATCGCAGGAGATTCTGAAGAAATAGTTCATGCCTATTTGAGAACTATGTTGGTGGATTACGCTACTTTTCATTCGCCCCAAGACACAATGTTATATGTTGCCGGCACGAGTGAAATGCGTAAACACTGGCGTTGGGCATACTCATTACCGCATTGTAAGGAAGCTGATAAAAGCGAGACACTTTGTTTTGAAAATGATGAAAAACCCGGTGAAAACGAAGTGGACCGTATGCGCTTGTTCTGGAAAAATGTCCGTACCATTCTGGAACGCCGGCGTATGCGCTTGCAGGATAAAGAAAGCGGCGAGGATGTTAAATTACCATTTATGCTGGTAGTGGTTGATGTTCAAACATTGGCACCAGAATGGTCAGCCTTGAAAGATTTAGAAGGCGAAGCTACTATTTCCACAATCCTTTTGGATGGACAATCCCTCGGCGCAGGAATCATTTTTGTCGTACCGGATCGTAAGAAGATCCCCAGCCGTTGTGAAGCGATTATCGAAGTAGGGATTGACCTGGTCGATCAGGAAAGCGCGATCTTTCGTTATGCCGAAACTGGCTTCAACACGGTTCGCTATGTTGGGTCCACCAAATTAGTCACCACCCAAGACAAAGCCAGGAACTTCTCCAAATGCCTGGAACCACTGGATATCCGGCGAGGGTATGGGTCAACGCTCGCGGCAACTGTCACATTATTGGAAATGCTGAACGTGACAACAATGGACCAATTACAGGAAATGACAGCTGAGAACTGGGCGAGATCAATGAACCCCAATGTAGCAGATTGGTTGTACACCGCAGTTGGCCTCTTATCTGGAAATGAACCAAGAACCCTGACTTTTTCCGCAAAAGCGGATGGTGTCCATGGTTTGATTGCTGGATCAACAGGATCGGGTAAATCTGAGCTTCTGATGACAATGATTATTGGTATGGCTCTTAATTTCAACCCGGACGTGCTTAATTTTGTGTTGATCGATTACAAAGGTGGTGCTGCCTTTGAACCATTTAAAAAATTACCCCACAAGGTAGATATCGTAACCAACCTGGATCAATCCGCGACAGCCCGTGTCTTTGCTTCCATCATCGCTGAACTGGATCGCCGCCAGAAACTAAACACATATACCAACTCGAAAGATATTGTCCATTATCGCAAAAAAGGACTAAATCTTGAACCAGGACGCCCTCCATATCCGCACCTCTTCATTATTATTGATGAATTCGCGGAAATGATTTCTGGCAATGCGGAGTACAAAGCCCAATTAGAGAGTATTACCCGTCTGGGTCGTGCATTAGGCGTTACGTTAATTCTGGCAGCACAGCGACCAGTTGGAGTGACTGATCAGATGCGTGCGAACATCAAATTCCGTATTTGTCTCCGTGTGGAAACGCCGGATGACAGTCGTGAGTTGTTACGGCGTTCAGATGCTGCTTTCCTCCCGCCTGGTATCCCGGGACGCGGGTACTTGCAGGTTGGAAATGAAAACATTGAGTTAATCCAAACTGCTTACACCGGTGGTGATTATAAAGGTCCTCAGGAAGAAAATATTACCCCAAATGTGATTTGGGTTGATCGTGCCAAAAAATCGGCTGCTCAGAAAGCCACAGAACCTCCAAAACTATATGATGTCATTGTCGATATGCTGGCAAACCTGTCAACTACTGAGTCACGGCCACAATGGCGTCCTTGGCCGGAGTTCTTGCCCGCCCAAACTGGAAAGAATATTCTCAGTTTAGAGACACCGCTGGACGTCGCTTACATGAATGACGATGATATCGAAATGCTGAAACAAACCGATTCAGTCAATATAAGTGGTATGTCGCTCAATGAAAAAGCATCATTGTTCTGGAAAGGGGATTTCAAATGGGACACACTGGTGTGGGGGAAGAACAATATGCGTCCCTTAATTGGTCTGGTGGATAATCCGTATCTTGCCAGCCAAAAACCACTGAAAATCGACTTTCCGAATGGGCACGCGGCTATTTTTGGAGCATCCGGTCGTGGGAAAACTACATTTGTTCGTACCATTATTACCTCACTGGTATTAACACACTCTCCTGATGACTTGCATATTTATATCCTCGATTTCGGAGGACGAGCATTAACCGTCTTCACCGATCTGCCGCATGTCGGTGCTATCATTACCTCTGAAGAAGAGGAACGAGTTTTACGCGTGTTGAGGAAGATCAATGATATTATCGAACATCGCCAATTGTTATTCAGTGAAGTTCGAGTCAATAGCCTTGAATCCTTCAATCACAATCATCCTGACAAAAAATTACCTGCCGTTCTGGTGGTAGTGGATAATTTCGCTGAATTTAAAGAATATTATGATGGTTTGATGTCACCATTCATCTCGCTGGTACGTGAAGCTCGTGCCTATGGCGTCCATTTTCTGATCACTGCAGACGTTACTCAGGCGCTATCCGGGAAATTATTCAATTTGATTTCGGAACGATTTACACTCAAAATGTCCGATCCGAGTGAGTACGCGGATATTGTCGGACGTGGTGTTCCAGCAGATCTCAGCAACGTACCCGGGCGAGGATTTGTACGTGTTGGTAATATGCCATTGGAATTCCAGACTGCACTATCATTCGACCCGGATGAAAATGATATGGACAACATGTCAAAACTTAATCAGATGGGTATTCAGATGAAAGAGGTGTGGGGAGATAAATGGAAGGGTGAAAAACCATCCACCATTGAAACCTTACAATTGCGTGTTTCTTTAGAGCGTTTGATGAAAGAGGTCACTTATCCCACTGGAAAACGTCTGAACATCCTGATGGGTATCGACGATCGCACACTGGAACCTGCTTACATCGATATCGAACGGCAGGGGCCACACATGGTGATCTTAGGGCAGCCATTCTCTGGGAAGACAACTACGCTGCGAACGATCATCATGTCGCTGGCTTCAAATTATGACCCCGATACCTTCGCCATGGTGCTGATCGATTATTCCCGTAAATTATGGAAGGGGAGTGATCATTCATTACAGGATATCCCGCATGTATTGGAAACGATTGATGAAGTTGACCAGTTAGATGATTTACTGGAAAATGTACGTGAAGAATGTATGGACTTTGAGGTTCATCCAAAGCGCAGAAAATTAGTCATCTTGATTGATAACTATGATTCCTTCTCTGATGAATCCAGCCGCAAGAAAATGCTATTCTTCGAAGAAATCTCCTCGTTGGTTCGAAAATATCAAACAGCTGGTGTGTTCGTGATCGCTGCTGGTTCAGTCGCGATGATGAGCACTTCTGATGATTTGCGTAAGGTAATCGCTGCTCCAAACTTTGGAATCGCCCTCATGAGTGCTGATGCAGTCAATCGCTTGAATGGTAAATTCCCACGCAGTCTTGCAGAAGTCGAATTGCCAATGGGGCGCTCCTTCATCGTGCGTTCCGGGATCACCAGTATGTTACAAATTGCTACCCCTTACTCAAGCGATGAAGAAGCAGAAACCTCTATGGATCAATGGATCAAGACAATTATTAAGAAATACCCTGGGAAAAAAGCAAAATGGTTACGAATCCCCCAGGAAAAATCTATGGAAAAACCAGAACCTATAGAAGTAGACGAATTTTCTGCTCCTCAGCAGACAACAACAGTGACAACAAGTACGGTTGATCTTTCTAAATATGATATGAAGGAAGTGAAACAGAAGTTGATTGAGAGTGGACTGACAGAGGAAATGTTAGCTGCATTATCGCCAAATGATCTGGTAGAAAGTTACAAAGCAATTCAAGGGATTGGCGACGATAGTTTGAATGATATTTCCATTAGTGATGATGATTTTCCGGTTGTTGAAAATTTTGATTTGGATTCTATTCCAACCGAAAATGAATCAGATGAAAATGAGACACCTGAGGAATAAGGTATGGACGATTATATTGATGTGAAAATAAATGTATTTGAACATACCGGGCAACGTGCTCGGGTACGTCGATCAATCACACTGAAAACCCTTATCGATGAAATCCTGAAAGAGTTTGATGATATTGATGCAGACTCCCCGGAGAAATACAGCATTCAGTTAGAAGGGGTTGACAAACCTCTCAACCCGAATCAAACCCTATCACAACTGGATATTCAACCGCAGGATGAATTGTCGATTGCCTATTTACATCAGACTATTCGACGGATGCTCGATCCTAAAGACCATGCCAGCCTTCGGGAAGAAACATCCAATATTTCCTTCGATATCCAATGGACACCTGCCATTATTGGCCGCCCCAGTACAGAGGTCAACCATAACATCATGTTAGCTGTCAACATGCAATTACTGGCTATCGGGATTACCATCTCAAGAAAACATGCTCAAATTGTATTTTCTGATGGAACTTTTTTCATCGAACCCCTGGCGACGAACAACCCAACCTTCTTGAATGGAAAATTATTACAACCCAACTCCATGAATAAAATCCATAGTGGGGACCGCTTGGCATTTGGTCAACATAAGGTGAGTTTTTTGTTCACAACAAAAATGCAACCAGTTGAGGTTTCTTCTCCTATCAGTAAACCTGTCGCAGCATCTGTAGATGATTCGCATACCCGCGTCGTTCCTCCTCAATCTTCCTCGTCAACACCACAGCTTGTCATTGAAAAATCATTAAATCCAGCCAATATTGGCCAAAAAATTCCTTTAGTCAATCTGCCATTATTATTGGGAAGAGTGAACCCACTTTTTTCCAACGAAGGAGACATATCACGGCAACATGCTGAAGTCAATTTTGATCCTGCTTCAAATAAATACACCATCAAAGATTTGAATAGTACCAATGGAGTCTTGTTGAATGGACAAAAAATAGCACCGAATATGGTGTATGAATTACAGCCAGGCACAAAAATTGGTTTAGGCAAAGTGATGGTTGTGGTGGTGCAATTTTAACTGGATTAAATGTTAAGATACTAAAACCGGCTCATCTGTTTACTTCACGTTGAGCCGGTTTTTATTCAGTTTTCTAATTAATTTTTAGTAATGAAGCGTTTAGGCTAAATCGAATCGATCCAGATTCATAACTTTAGTCCAAGCAGCTACAAAATCTTTGACGAATTTTTCTTTCGAATCATCCTGAGCATAGACTTCAACCAGCGCTCTGAGTTGTGAATTGGCACCGAAAATCAGATCCACACGAGTACCTGTCCATTTGAGTGCACCACTCTTGCGATCTTTTCCCTCAAAAGTTGCACCATTCTCATCAACTGCGTTCCATACGGTTTCCATATCAACCAGGTTGACAAAGAAATCATTGGATAGTTTGCCAGGTTGGGCAGTGAATACACCGTGTTTTGAGTGAGCATAATTCGCGCCTAACACCCTCAAACCTCCAACGAGTACTGTCATTTCGGGAGCACTTAAGTTCAATAATTGTGCCTTGTCGACCAACATTTCTTCCGGGTGAACGGACAATGATTTTTTCTGATAATTGCGGAAACCATCAGCCACTGGTTCCATCACCTGGAAGCTTTCTATATCCGTTTGTTCCTGGCTGGCATCCATTCTTCCCGGGGTAAATGGCACCTGAACATCGAAGCCGGCTGCTTTGGCAGCTGATTCGATTGCAGTTCCACCAGCTAAAACGATCAGATCAGCCAGGGAAACTTTCTTCCCGTTGATGTGAGAAGCATTGAATTCTCGTTGAACACTTTCCAATTTTTCTAAAACTTTTCTCAATTGTTCTGGTTGGTTCACTTCCCAATCTTTTTGGGGTGCTAAGCGAATGCGTGCACCATTTGCACCACCACGTTTGTCGGAACCACGGAAAGTGGATGCTGACGCCCAGGCGGTTGCCACCAATTCCTCAATGGTCAGACCGGTAGAAAGAATTTTTTGTTTCAGGACCGCTACATCATTCCCATCCACCAAAGGATGATCAACAGCAGGAATTGGATCCTGCCAGATCATATCTTCTTTCGGAACTTCCGGGCCGAGGTATAGACTCTTTGGTCCCATATCCCGATGGGTGAGTTTGAACCAGGCTCTCGCAAAAGCATCCGCAAATGCTTCCGGATCTTGATGGAATTTTCGTGAAATTGGCTCATAAATGGGATCTAAGCGCAATGAAAGGTCAGCAGTCGTCATCATCGGTGGATGTTTTTTGGAAGGATCGTGAGCGTCTGGTATCATGTGTTCCGGTTTTACATCCTTGGCAACCCATTGTTGAGCCCCAGCCGGGCTTTTCACCAATTCCCATTCGTATCCGAAAAGTACATCAAAGTACCCCATATCCCATTTAGTTGGGTTCGGTTTCCAGGCACCTTCAATGCCACTGGAGGTTGTATGTACACCTACCCCGGTTCCAAATTTATTCTTCCAGCCCAGTCCCATGTTTTCTAAAGGAGCACCTTCAGGATCGGGACCGACTAAAGTTGGATCACCAGCACCATGTGCTTTTCCAAAAGTATGTCCACCAGCAACAAGAGCAACTGTTTCCTCATCATTCATTGCCATTCTTGCAAAGGTTTCACGAACATCCCTACCGGAGGCTACCGGATCAGGATTACCATTCGGACCTTCAGGATTTACATAAATCAGCCCCATTTGAACGGCAGCAAGGGGATTTTCCAATTCTCTATCACCGCTGTAGCGTTTATCTCCCAGCCATTCAGTTTCTGACCCCCAATAAATATCTTCCTCAGGTTGCCAGATATCCACACGTCCACCACCAAACCCAAAGGTTTTAAAGCCCATGGATTCTAAAGCTACATTGCCTGCCAGAATAAACAAATCTGCCCAGGAAAGCTTATTTCCATATTTCTTTTTAACTGGCCACAACAAACGTCTTGCTTTATCCAGGTTTACATTATCCGGCCAACTATTCAGGGGGGAAAAGCGTTGATTCCCTGTACCACCGCCACCACGGCCATCGGCGGTTCGGTAGGTACCGGCACTATGCCAGGCCATGCGGATCATCAATCCACCATAATGTCCCCAATCTGCGGGCCACCAATCCTGAGAATTGGTCATCAAATCCTGCAAATCATTCTTAACCGCTTTGAGATCAAGTTTCTTAAATTCTTCTCGATAATTGAAATCCGGACCCAATGGATTGGATGCAGGATGATGTTGATGTAGAATTCCTAAATTCAGTTGATTGGGCCACCATTCACGATTTGATGGACCCTGATTACCAGCCGTACTTCCCATTTTCCCAGTAACGGGACACTTATTATTTTCTGTCATTCCCTATCTCCTTTTCTGTTTTGTTTATAATCAAATAAATTAAATTAGCATTTCAATCAAAACCTAGAAGTATCCTTATTGATCGGACAAACATTCAGGGCAGTATCCATAAAAAGTCACTTGTGATCTCACAACTTGATATCCGGAACTAGTTTCCACACCTTTAATTTCTGCATCCATTATCTTGTTGCAACTCTTACAAATTAAATGGGCATGTTCTTCAGGGCGATTCCCATCATAATGGCTATCTCCATGAAGATCAATTTCCAGAATTTGGTTCATTTCCTTGAGTAATGCAATCGTATTGTAAACGGTTGCCTGACTCATGGTAGGAAATTGTTGTTTTATTGAATCGTAAATTTGTGCCGCATTGGGATGTCCAACACTGGTTGCTAGAATTCGAATAACCTCCAATCGTTGGGGGGTAATCCGAAAGCCTTCGCCTTTCAGAACAGAGAGTAAATCATCAAATCTTTGTTGTGGATCGTTCATTTTGTCATCTTATATAGATTAATTCTTTATTTAGAATTATTATAATTAAAATTGTATTGAAAGTCAACTTAAAATTTTATACAATTGGTGGAATGATCATTTTCAATGCAGAAATTTTATGATTATGCGTTGGAATAGGGGGATTAGGATTAACAATGTTAATGAAAAGTAATTTTAATTAGAATTAATCAAAGAGCTTACTTCCAGGGGAAACCCTTCAACCGTGTCTGCAATTAATTCAATGGCATCAGTAGGGCAGTGGGAGGTACAAATACCACAACCCATACAGAGCTCATAATTTACAACGGAAAGCGAATTTTCATCAAATCCCATTGCGTTGAACTGACAGAATTCATGGCAGGATCCACATTGAACGCACGTCTCCTGGTTGATGACCGCGATGTATCCGGAGGATGCCAACATGGGGATATGATTTTGATGAGCTTTCATAGCACCGCAACAACAACTGCAACAATTACAAATCGCGTAAAAGCGTCCTAACATAGCGTCTTTAAAGAAGGCGTGGTGTACGTGGCCGCGTTGGTCTTCTTCTTCCAGAATTCTGACGGCTTCGTCTTGAGAAATCCAACGGGATTTTTCAGGATGATGTTCCTGAACAAAACTAGCAAACGGTTCTCCAACGATCAGACAAACATCCACAGGAGAACAGGGATTCTCTTTAGCTACTCTGCATGGGCAATCCATTACAACAATGTGATCAGGATTCTCCAGAATAATCGCTCTGGCTGTTGTATAGGGAACAACATGCTCCAAGTCCGGCTGGTTGATAGGTTGATTGATCATCACCAATTCACGAGCTGTTTGCAAGGGGATTGTTTTTCCATGATAGGTATCAGCGATCGTATGGCTGGCGACATCAACAGAATGCATCCTACCTGAGTTATTCTTCGAAGGAAATATTTTCGAAATTGCCTTTAAGATGGGAGCACCAAATTTGGCTATAGGATGATCACCTTTCCCGATTCCGATGTAAAGGTACGGCCAGCGAGCATAAATGTATCCATGAAGAAATTGAAAGAGGTTAAATGGCTTGTTTTTTCTGGAAAACTGTAAGAATTTTCGCGTAGATGAAGAAATAATTAGGTTTCGGCTGGATTTTTCTGACATATTATTTTTTGATAATTAACTAAATGAGAAAAGAAGCTATCAATGGATTATTACGGGAAATCTTTATTATATATCAAAGTAATTCCTAAAAAAAAAGTAACAAGAAGAACTACTTATTACTTTTTTTATATTCATATTTCGACAGGTAAATCAATATTACTTGGGAAAAGCCAAACAGGATTATCTGCGATTCTTTAGGGTATTGGAGTTATTCAAATCGCCTAGAAGAGGGGATTCATCAATAAAATAAAAACCTGCCCCTAGGTTTTCCCATTCATACATCTCTACACCATTTGGATAATAGACATATTCATAAATTTCATCGTCTCCAATCCAAGAATCATCGTCGATCGTTTGTCCCTCAAATGGCGGTTCAGTCAAACAAATAGAATTTATCTCTGTCCAGCCGGTGCGGTCTGAATTCCAATCATAAATAGGTACATCAAAAGGACAGGCTGAGGCCTGTGCGTGAGGAGCTAATTTTCCGGACGCAATCACAGGTTTTACCCACTTTCCTGGTAAGAAAGATGCAGCTGTGACTAAACCTCCCGCCGCTAAAAATTGTTTGATTGCTTCTCGTCGATTGATTTCCTTGTCAGCCATAAAATTGGCTCCTTTTGTAATTGATGTTCACTTCATCACTTTAATTATAATCTCAAACGAAATAATGAATATATTTTTCCCTACATTTCATTAACAATTCACATTTCACAATAAAAAAATCAAAATGGGGTAGCAGGGAGAAAAATAAAGATTTATAGACCGGATTCTGGAAATTTCAATCAGAACCGGGTCAATTTAAATGCAAAAACAGAATAAAAAAAGATCAGATAGTTATGATATTGAAAAAAGAATTATCTAAATTGATCAAACTTGAAATCCCTCAACATAATCATAAAAAACAAAAAGGAGCTTTATACATTTGCTATACATTGAAATTTCATTTTTAATCTTGTGTTCTATAGTACGTTTATTCTATAAACAATACTTATACATCGTTTGAATTTAATCCATCCGTAGGATAAGTTTGTAGGGGTGGCGACATATTTATTATTTTGATGAAATTGTCCTGGTATACTAACTTTCTTTCTTGAAATTTGTTCTCTTGGTTACTTCCTGGAGAAAGCTTTCACAACGTTCATCAATGTTTCTCTCAATTTTCGTCATTGTTTCATTCAGAATCATTCATCATATAAATTTTCCTGAAATCTGATTGTTAAATCCTTTTTGAGAAAATATTTTCATTTTTGTAAGAGAAAAGAAAACGTTTTTGGTATTAAGAATTCCTGGCACCCTGATCCTTTTTCTTAGACTTTTTTATATACTTAGTTATATAATATAATGAATATTATCTTACATAATAATTGATAATGATTTATATCCTTAAAAATCTCATCCCCTTTTACCAGTGATGGGTTCTTTGGGGATTGAAGGAAGTAACTGATCAATCTTTCAAAAGAAATTGACGAACCACCCGGTTAAACTCTTCAGGATTGTCCCGCTGCGGCCAATGTCCACAGCCTTCCAATATAACCATTTCCGACTTTTGTATTAAATTATGGGCTTCCTGTGATGCTTTTACTGGAACCAGAGTATCCTTTTCACCATGAATAATCAGCGTTTTGACTGGTAAATCGGGTATGCGATCAAGAAAGTTTGTCTTCAGTCCATTCCAGCCAACATCTGCGTTTTGCATATCTGAAAACGCCTTCGTAACACCCGGGATCAAAAACTGCTGATACACTTGCTCCACCAATTCATCCGTGATCGTTCCGGGTCTTTTCAGGATCATTTTGAGGGACTGCTTCACCATAAATCTGTTTTTAATAGACCAATATGTCAGTGCTCGCATCCCTGGGATACGTACAAAAAGATAGCCAAGCTTGTTAAATGGCACATCACGCTGTAATCCGTAACTATCCACCAAAACCAATTTGTTGATTTTCTCCGGGGTTGACAAGGCTGTTCCTAATACGATCGCTCCACCCATGGAGATCCCCACAAGATCAACTTTTCCCACATTCAAGGTATCAAGAAATCTTTGGAAGAAATCCAGGTAGAATGGCATATCAAACACCACATCCGGTTTGTCCGATTTCCCATATCCAGGCATGTCTGGTGCGATCACGCGCATCTCACCTGACAATTCACCCATCAAAAATTCCCAGGATAGAAATGCATTGTCCAGCCCTCCCCCATGCACCAAAATCACTACCTTCTCCCCCACCCCGGCTTCGTAATAATGGGTTTTAATGCCATCTCCATCCAAGAATTTCGATTCAACGTTCAATTTTCCTCCAAAAAGGTGTAGATTACATGTAATTTTCTAAAATTTTTTCTATTTTTTCCTGATTTTTCATCGATTTACAAGAAAAATAAATCCATAATTTCGTGTATATTAATTATTGTCGCTATTTTGGAAAAATACAAGCAGAATCAAGGGTTTTTTCGAGAATCTCGGCAAAAACCAGGTCCTGGTAAGAATTTGATTATTTAAGTCTCAACTCAAGATAACTGCGGCTGATACACCTGTACACAATTGCGACCATTGGCTTTCGCCTGATAGAGTGCTTGATCAGATATTTGCGAAAGTGTATCCAGGGAACCATGATCCAATTGATGAAGAGAAGCAACCCCCAGGCTAACTGTAGTTCTTACTTTTGTACCGTTATGATCAATCCATAACTTTTCAATCGAAGAGCGAATTCTCTCGGCAATTCTTTGTGCTTCCTGTAAATTTGTATCTGGTAATACAATTGAGAACTCCTCTCCCCCAACCCTGCCGATAATATCTTTATCTCTTAAGATTGATTTACAGGCTTCTACAGTTGTCTGCAAAACACGGTCCCCCACATGATGCCCATGACTATCATTTAATCCTTTAAATAGGTCAATATCCATCATGATCATTGAAATGTTGCTTTTATTCTTCTCGGCATTGTCCAGAATATTTTTCGATACGTTCTGGAAATGCCCCCGGTTATAAATCCCGGTTAAAGCATCTGTTTTTGCTAAATAATCCAACTGACTGATCAGGCGTACATTTTCAAATCCAATGGCTGCCTGAGCTGTGACCAACACAAATAGGTTGAAATCATCCTGGGAATAAGCGAATTCTCTCTTAAGATCATGCGCAATAATTGCACCTATGACTCTATCTTTATAAACCATCGGAGCGCCCATATAGGTTTTTGGTTGAGGACCGATAAATTTTCGATTATTTCTGGTTAGAAATGTCTCAATCTCCTCTATGGAATTCAATAATAAAGGTGCAGCATGTTTCAGGATGTATCCTGTTATTCCATCCTCTAAGGCATATTGGTGATTGAGGTCATATCTCTTGACAACAGAAAGATCAATGAACCCCCAGCTGCCCGCATCCTGGTCACTTTCAATAACCAGAATCCCTGGAGATTCAATAAATCGATGAATCTGATCGGTTACCGAAATAGCAAATTCCTTTTTCTCAGTCCGGGTGGATCCGATCCGAATGATTTCATTCATAATGGATTGTTCAAACAAATTACGATTGACTTTGCTGTATAAATAAGAATTCTGTAAAGCTATTGCCACTTGAGATGCAAATGCCCCTGCTATTGTAAGATCCTCATTTGTGAAACAATCCTTTTTCCGACTTCCTAAGGATAAGAAGCCTAATACTTCATCTTTTGCGTACATAGGCAAACAAAGAAATGAATTGATTATGTGATGCGGTGGTTTTTTAAAGGAGTCGTAGTATTTTTGAACATCACCATACATAACTGGTTGACGATGGATAAGGGTTTCCTGGTTAGGACTATCTTCCAGCTGAATTTTCATTCCTATCACGTTCTCAGGATCATCATGCCCTTTTTCGAATTCGATTTGGAAATAGTCTCCCCGTAACAATGAAATGTTAGCAAAATCAAATTTAATAATTTTTCCAATCTGATCAAGTGCCAAATCTAAAGTTTTTTTCGGGTCAAGAGAAGAATTCACTACCAGCGCAATTTCACTCAGTGATTTTGCAATTTCTCTGTTACGAATTTCAGCTTCAATAGTTCTTTTATGTTCAGTGATATCAAACAGAAAAACAATAAATCCATATGGATTCGTTTCTTTTCTTTCTAATTTCGTTTTTTGTATTTCAAAAAAGCTAGTCTGTTGAATAAAATTTAATTCAATTTCATCTTTTTCGACCTCAGGATCAATTATCTTTTCAATTAGTGTGGGCCATTCAGGAAATAGATCTTGAACTTTTTTCCCAATTAATGACTTACGATTCAATAATTTCGAAGATTTATTCAGATTGGAAATCATTTCCAACATGGATTGGTTGATATCCACTACATTAAACTGTTTGTCAATGATTAACAACATGGCACGCATTTGATCGATGATAATTTCACGACCAACTGGTGTTAGGTCAAAATATTTATGTTTGTTGAAACTCCACACCAGTAAACTACAGAATAAAACCAGAGAAAAAGACGTGGGATCATACCCCTTCCAGGCAGGAAATACTTCAGCTACATAAAGGATATTGATCAGAAGGGAGAAAGGAATCATGAACATGTTGATGAACATATTCTTCTTGAAAATGTAGCGAAATTGAAAGGCAGTCCAAATGATCAAAAAATATGTAAACAACACACATGTATATAAATAACCAGTCAACCACCAAAAACCTATTCCCCTCTCAAATGCCAGTACACTCCCGAAAGGTGTAGTACGGTAGGCAAAATTTGTCCACATCAGTCCGTGTTGTTCATTAGTGAGAATTAATAACATACCTATTAAAGGAATGAACCACAGAAAGAAAATCCGGAATGGGTTTAAGAACTTGTCATAACTGGTGTAATAAAGTGAAAAAAGTAAAAGATTTACCGGGAGACTGACAATTCCCAGATATGCAAGCCTAATGGTTATAAGTTTATAAGATATCGCAGAAAAACCTGCACTTAACCCGGCAAAAAATGACCAGATGAATAAGGAGATCATTACCCCCAGTAATGCATATCCACCGGGATCGTTTCGCTTACGATAGGTTAGTAAAAATAAAATTAATGATACGAAAGATACCAAAAATAAGGCTAATGCATATGGGGTGAAGATAAAAAACATTGCCTGAGTATATCAAATCAGAATCCGTTGTTCAAGTTTTTATTTAACTTAGCCTAAACGTGGTCCTGCAGCTAACACTTCATCGGGAACACCATCAGCAAATTGTTTGAAATTCTCCTCAAACATACGTGCTAATTTTTTAGCCTGGGCATCATAGGCTAGCTGATCTTTCCAGGTGTTTCGAGGGTTCAGAACTTCTTTGGGAATTCCAGGACATGATTGTGGAATTTTTAAACCAAAAACCGGATCAACTTCGAATTCCACCTGATTCAGACTTCCACTTAACAATTCATCCACCATTTTTCTGGTGTAAGCTATTTTCATTCTGGAGCCTTCCCCATAAGGGCCCCCTGTCCAACCTGTGTTGACTAACCAGCAATTTACAGCATGCTTTTCGATCTTTTCACCCAGTAATTTTGCATACACAGAAGGATGATGCACCATGAAAGGACCTCCAAAGCAATTGCTAAAGGTTGCTTGTGGTTCTTTAATCCCTTTTTCTGTTCCGGCAACTTTGGCTGTGTACCCCGATAGGAAATGATACATAGCTTGTTCCGGCGTTAATTTTGCGAGTGGTGGTAAAACGCCAAAAGCATCCGCCGTTAAGAAAATGATATTCTTAGGATGATCTCCCATCCCGGAAGGTTCATGGTTTTCGAGTTCTCTGAGCATATAGGAAGCTCTGGTATTTTCGGTAATAGTAGCGTCATCCAGATCAATCTTGCGTGTGGCTGGGTCAATCACCACGTTTTCCAAAATTGTCCCAAAGCGGCGGGTCATGCCATAAATTTGAGGTTCATCTTTTTCTGATAAGCGGATCACCTTGGCATAACAGCCACCTTCGAAATTAAAGACACCATGATCACTCCAGCCATGCTCATCATCACCAATCAAATGACGTTTCGGGTCAGCTGAGAGCGTAGTTTTCCCGGTACCACTCAAGCCAAAGAATAAAGCGGTATCTCCATCTGCACCAATATTTGCAGAGCAGTGCATCGGGAAAATTCCTTGTAGTGGAAATAGATAATTGAGAACAGTAAAAATAGTTTTCTTGATCTCGCCGGCATAGCGAGTGCCAGCGATTATAGCCAATTTTTGTCCTAAATTGATCGCGACTACCACATCCGAACGCGTTCCATCAATCTCCGGCTCGGTTTCAAAACCGGATGCAACCAATACAGTCACCTCTGGCTGGAATTCCTGCGTGGTCATTGTGTCGGAATGGATGAACATGTTGTAGGCAAATAAGCTTCCCCAGGCGGTATCAGTTATGATACGTGCTGGAAAACGATATTCAGGATCAGCCCCGCCATAACAATCCTGCACGTACAATTCTTTTTGGCGGAAATATTCCAGGACTCTGCCCTTCAGGTTCTCAAATTTATCGATTGCAAATGGTTTGTTTTCTTTATTCCACCAAATATGCTCCTGGCTGGTCGGTTCTTTCACAAAGAATTTGTCTTTGGCAGAACGCCCGGTGCATTTTCCAGTGTAAATTACCAATGGCCCAAATTCAGCCATCATCGCTTCCTGGCGTTGAATAATATGTTCGTATAAGAGCGGTGGGGTTAAATTCCAATGAGTTTTTTTGGAAGTGATTTGTGTTTTTGTTATCAAATCAAATGTAGATGGCATAGAGTTCTCCAGAAATTCTTCTCGAAATATGTATTATTCACAACCTGTTAAAAGAGCAATAACAGCCATCCGAATCGGTCCCCCATTGGCAGCTTGTCGAAAATAAGCAGCACCTTCATAATCATCAATTTCACGATCAATTTCATCGGTGCGTGGTAATGGATGCATAATAGTGATCCCTGATTTGGATTTTTCTATTAATTCGCACTTTATTACATATGACCCTTTCAAGCGTTCATATAGACCTAAATCTTCAAAGCGTTCTTTTTGAAGTCGTGTCATGTATAAAACATCACTTTTAGAGGCAGCTTCATAAATATTATCGGTTTCGACAATGTCAATTCCATCATCCCGCAAGGATTGTGTAATTTCAGCAGGCATTCGAAGTTCTTCCGGGGATACAAAGTAAAACCGTGGACCATACTTCCCTAGTAGCCAGGATAATGAATGAACTGTCCTACCATTCTTGAGATCTCCAGCCAAAGTAACAGCCAGATTATTTAAGCGTCCCCGTTCTTTCTGAATGGTATAAATATCTACCAGAGCTTGTGTTGGGTGTTCACGTGAACCATCTCCCCCATTGATCACAGGAATGCTGGCTCCATCTGCAAATTCCTGGGCACTGCCGGGCAACATGTGACGAATCACAGCAATATCAGCATACCCGTCTATCATTTTGCCAGTATCAAATAAAGTCTCCCCTTTCACAGCAGAGCTGAACAAGCCACCTTGCATAGTTGAGACAACATGACCTCCCAGACGTAACATGGCTGTTTCGAAGGAAAGGCGGGTATGCGTGGAAGGTTCATAGAAGAGGACTGCCATGACTTTTCCATCCATGTTATATAAACGTCCCCCTGAACTCATTACCTGTTCAAAGCGTGAAGCGGTTTCCAAAATTAAACTGATATGTTCTAGCTTTATATCCTTGACATGCAGGATATCTTTACCCGTTAATACACTTGTCATTCAGAATTTCCTCCTGGCTGGTTGATAAGTCATTTTCATGCTTGGGTAACAATTTTTTAAATATATCTATATCGCGGTACCTTCTTTGGTAAACCGATCTTAAATTGATTTGCAGGCAATTAATATTCTAGCATAGCCATTTTCTATAATCAGGTGTTTTCCTTCCTCACATCGCTAATTTTTGTCAGGTTACGGTATTCTAATCAATCAAATTGAGTTGTTGGATAAATTGCGACAACTCGTTCACCGGGGTTTTACAAACAAAATTCTGACATACATAGGCGGTAGCTTTGCCTTCCAACATTGGACGATCCTTTACTAACCTCGGACTTTCCGGGGCTGGAGGAAATGAGGAGATCGCCAAAATTCGGAAAGGATCAAATTTCTTCCAAACAGCATCGTTCATGATTTGAATTTGATAATCGTCCATGTTTCCAAGAATGGCTATCTCCACTGTATTTCCCAAGGAGTATTCGATGGCTTGCAACCATTTTCCGAATGCACTGGGATATTCTGTGATTTTATTTTGTACAATCGCCAGGGTTCTCTCAGCGATTCTCCTCCAATCCGCACGATCCCCATAAGCAGCAACTGTCATCAAAGCAGTCGCCGCTAATGCGTTTCCGGAGGGCGTGGCATTATCTTGAATATCTTTTGGTCGTATTAAAAGTTG
>CAYSFA010000004.1:21468-26145 GCA_964430025.1 uncultured Anaerolineaceae bacterium
AGAACCCACCTTCAGGATCCTGGAAATGAGCTACCATTTCATCCCCCAATTGGAGAGCCCATTGATACCAAACTGGATCAGGGTCTGATTGATACAATGCGATCAAGCCCAGCATCAAGGCAGCATAATCTTCTAAATAGGCATAATGACGTGCCACACCTTTTCGCCAGGATCGCATTAATCGACCATGCTGAACCATTTCTTTCATCAGGAAATTTGCATTTTTACGAGCAATTTCAATAAAGTCAGGTCGCTTTAAATACCTGCCCGCTTCAGCGAAAGCCATTAACGCAAAACCATTCCAGGATACCAATACCTTATCATCCGTCGACGGTCGAATTCGCTGATTGCGTTCTTCAAACAGCAATCTCAAACCTTTTTGCAGGCGTGTTACTATTTCTGAAATGGTGGAGTCGAAGATTTCTGATAAAGACTGATCGTCCCTTACTCGCCGGAAGATAATTTTTCCTTCCCAATTTCCTACTGGTGAAATATCATAAGCAGATTGGAATAATGGAAATTCTGAACCGAGAATTTGCTTAAGTTCATCGAATTCCCAGACGTAATATTTGCCTTCTTCGCCTTCTGAATCGGCATCCAGACTGCTATAAAATCCCCCTGATGGATCCAATAACTCACGTTGGATGTAGGTCAGGGTCTCCTCACACACCTGCCTGAATTGCTCATTACCAGTTACAAGGTACCCATGTAAATAGGTCAGGGCTAACTGGGCATTGTCGTATAACATTTTCTCAAAGTGAGGAACCAACCACTCCGCGTCGACACTGTACCGTGCAAAACCACCACCGATCAGATCATACATCCCCCCTTTTGCCATGGAAGTGAGTACATGTTCTGTAACATTTTGTATTTCCTGTCGGGATGAATTTTCATTTTCATGGATGGATAGCATCCGCATGATCAGAAAATCAACCAACATTGGTTGTGGAAATTTCGGTGCTGTTCCCCATCCACCTAATTTTTGATCATAACTGGTTAGCAGATGGTTCGTAATGGTGTTGAGTGTTTGTGACTCGAAAGAAAAACTCGTTCCCCCTTCCACTTGATTGGATCGTTGTAAATAGTCCTTCACCTGGTTCGCGGTGTGAAGCACATCCTCACGATTATTCAGCCAGGCAGAAGCAACACCGGTTAATACATCTTTAAAGGAAGGCATTCTGTATCGTGGAACAGGCGGGAAGTAGGTACCGGTAAAAAACGGTTCCAGATCAGGGGTTAGAAACACAGACATTGGCCACCCCCCACTGCGGGTCATTGCCATAGTAGCGGACATATACAGGCTATCCAAATCCGGTCTTTCTTCCCGATCCACCTTGATATTAATGAAGTATTGGTTCATGAGCGCGGCTGTCTCTGGATCTTCAAAGGATTCATGTGCCATCACATGGCACCAATGACAGGCGGCGTATCCAATCGAGAGGAATATTGGTTTATCTTCTGATCTGGCTCGTACTAGAGCTTCTTCCCCCCACGGGTACCAATTCACTAGATTATCTGCATGTTGTAACAGATAAGGGGAATTCTCTCTGGCTAAATGATTTTTCATTTTTTTTTCCCAAGTTGATTTAAACTCTACCGGTAGTATAGGGGATATTTAGGTGGCAATCTATCGAAAATACAACCTGTCAATGTTTATTTCAATAAGCTTTTGGGCACACTATCCGTCAGGAAATCAAAATTTAGCAATCCAGGAAAAAAGCACCTGATTTATTATTCAAATACAACATCATTGTATTGCGGGTTCTTTTCAAATTGGTTGACTGTAAATGGACAGATCGGAATAATCTTTACCTGGTTTCTGCGGGCATAATCAACAGCATAAGCTACCAGCTTTTGACCGACTCCCTGACCTTTCAAAGTGTTTGAAACATCGGTATGGGTTAGTTTTATCAGACCATCTTCTCGCTCAAACATGATCTGAGCCAATGGTTCCTCGGCAGAATCCCCAACGTAAAATTGGCTTTCATTTTCTTTTATTGTGATCATTCTTTCCCTCGTTATTCGTTGTTTAGATTATTTTATCAAACTCTACTGAACTTTATAAATCAATCATCTCTCCAGTAGAATGTTGTTATAATTTGAAAATTCCACATAATTGGAGGCACCGTGATTTTTGTTGACAATGAAAAAAACTACGACCCACGAATCAATTTAGCCATCGAAGAACATTTGGTTAGAAATGTCAATTTAGGAAGTGATATTTTACTATTCTATATTAATGGTCCATCCATCATCATCGGCAGGAACCAGAATACCCTGGAAGAAATAAATTATCCATATGTGGAAGAACACAAAATCATTGTGGTTCGGCGACTCTCCGGAGGAGGAGCTGTCTACCATGATAAAGGCAACTTAAATTTCAGCTTTATCAACGCCAATGGAAAAGAATTTCTGCATAATTTCAAAAAATTTACCGCACCAGTTGTGAAAGTTCTTAATGGAATGGGTGTTCCGGCGGAATTAAACGGTCGTAATGACATTGTGGTGGAAGAACGGAAAATTTCCGGTAACGCACAATATGCCATAGGGACCAAACTTGTCAGCCATGGTACTCTTTTATATAACTCAGACCTTTCCATGGTTTCCGAAGCCTTAAACGTGAAAACGGATAAAATTGAATCGAAGGGGATTAAATCCGTACGTAGCCGGGTAGCAAATATCAGTGAATATCTGGCTGAAACCGTTGATATCCTATCATTCCGAGAACAGGTGAAGGAAGGTATTCTTTCCGAAGCGAATAACGGGGAATACAAACTTACCAAAGAAGATTGGGAGGAAATTAACAAGATTTCCAATCAACGTTACCAGCAATGGGAATGGAATTTCGGCCGCTCACCCAAGTTCAATATTCAAAAGACTCATCGCTTTCCTTTTGGTCAAATTGACGCAAGGATTGAGGTACAAAACGGTTTAATTGAAAACATCAAGCTTTTTGGCGATTTCCTTGGCTTGCGTGACGTGGGTGATGTGGAATCAAAATTGGTCGGGACTCGCTTTGATAAATATCATTTGGAAAATGCTCTCGCTAACATGGAGCTTAAAGATTATTTTGGTGGTTTATCAGCACAAGAACTGAGCGAATTCTTATTCGCCTAACCACCCCTGCCCTTTTCTCCCCTTTTTAAATCTATAATTATATTAGTATTTGATACTCATATGGCTATGCGCTGTTTTCTATTAATAAAGAGAGATATGCAGGAATTATCGTTTGATAAAGTGAAATTTTCCGACAAGTTCTGGTCGCCTCGGTTGGAGATGAATGCAACTAAAGCCCTCTTCCATCAATGGAACCAGTTGGAACAATCAGGCTGTATAGATAATTTCCGATTGGTAGCAGACCCAAACACTTCAGGGGTACGCAAAGGTTGGTTTTTTGCGGATTCTGATGCATATAAATGGCTGGAAGCAGCAGTTATTGGCTACGCGCAGCATCCTACCACAGAACTCAAATACAAAATGGATGAATTTATTGATCTCATTCATAAATCTCAACAGCAAGATGGGTATCTCTACACGTACAATCAACTCATTTTTCCGGATTCACGTTGGGAGAATCTTCAAATTGAACATGAACTTTATTGTCATGGTCATCTGATCGAAGCAGCCGTTACCCATTTTCAAATTACCAGGGAACCAACATTTTTAGAGGTAGGTATCAAAGCTGCCAATTTAATCACTGAAACATTCCTCGGAAAAGGATCACTTTCTACTCCGGGTCATGAAGAAATCGAGATCGCTCTTTTACGATTGTACGAAGTCAGTCAGAATAAGCTCTATTTACGGTTAGCACACCAATTCATTAACCAACGTGGTCAGCACAATCTTTTTTCTTTTGCCCAACTCATGGTTGCTGAAAATAAACGGGTGGATGCACGCACAGCCCATTATCGCTCCGTCCAAAAAACCTTTGAGAGTTCGCAATCGCAACAAAAACCATTGTCTCATTATTCCCCTCCCAACAAAATTGCACCAGCCCCGTTCTCCAAGACGAGGTTTATGGTAAGCGCTTTGAACGGCAAGTATTTCCAACAGCACCAGCCGCTTTCCAAGCAGTTAATACCTGTTGGTCATGCGGTGCGCTATGCTTATTTGCAAACAGCCGCAGCTCAGTATTGTCGGATCGAACCGGAACCCAAATGGTTGAAAGCTCTCCAGAAAAGCTGGCAGCACATGGTTACTAAACGAATGGCTGTCACTGGTGGGATAGGTTCTCTGCCTTACAGTGAAGGATTTGGCAGGGATTACGAACTCAACCCTCGCTCCTTGTATGCTGAGACATGTGCAGCCTTAGGCGCGATGTTTTGGAATTGGGAAATGACTTTGTTAACTTCACAGGCACCTTATGCTGATCTTTTTGAGCGGCAACTTTACAATGCTTCGATGGTTGGAATCAGCCATCAAGGCGATTGCTATCTATATAACAACCCATTAGAAAGTTCTTCTGGAATGAAACGACAATCCTGGTTCGAGATTCCTTGTTGTCCTTCCAATCTTTCACGTACCTGGGGAAAACTTGGAAAATATCTCAGCAGCTACACCACCAATGAAATCTGGCTGCACCAATTAATTGGTGCAGATCTGATAATCCCTTTCTCCGCACCGGTGCGTTTGCATACCCAAAGTAGTCTCCCCTGGCAAGGTGATTTCTCTGTCCAG
>CAYSFA010000004.1:26155-53462 GCA_964430025.1 uncultured Anaerolineaceae bacterium
GGATAAAACAATCGCAAAGGTTTTCCCTTCACCTGCGCATTCCCTCCTGGGCAGGAAAATATCAGGTATTAATTAATAACAAGGAATGGCAACCTGATCATCCACCAAAACCGATCATAGAAGATGCCACTGCACATGGGTATGATCCCCGAACGTCATTTTACATTTCTATCAACCGTGAATGGAATAACAACGATACCGTTCAGCTAATAATGGAGATGCCAATTCTGATCAACCAGGTTCATCCCAAAGTAAAAAGCAGCAGAAACAAGGTCTCCATCTCAAGAGGAGCGCTGGTTTATTGCCTGGAAGGGTTGGATAATCCTGATCTTGATTTTCAAAATCTCACAATTGTGCGATCTTCTCTCAATAATGCGTTTGACCAAAATTTATTGGGTGGTTTGATGGTGATTAATGGGAAAACAAACCAGGATCAACCTGTTCGATTGATCCCATACGCCTGGTGGGCAAACCGTGAGGTCTGCCCAATGGTTGTTTTTGTAAAAATCGTGGATGATTAAGCGGCTAACAAACTCTTTGCTTTCGCGACCGCACGGCTGGCGTCCTCTGCAAAACCATCAGCACCAATCTGATCTGCATAGTTCTGAGTCACCGGCGCGCCTCCAATCATCACTTTCACCTGATCGCGAATACCAGCATCTTTGAGTGCTTCAATCGTAGTTTTCATATTGGGCATGGTGGTGGTCAATAAAGCCGACATGGCAATAATCTGGGCACCATTTTCTTTAACGGCTTGAATGAACCTTTCTGGGGTAACATCAGTTCCTAAATCAATTACCTCAAAGGCTGCTCCTTCAAGCATCATGCCAACCAGGTTTTTGCCAATATCATGCAGATCACCTTTCACGGTTCCAATTGCCACTTTTCCTGGAGATTTCACATCAGCATCGGTCAGATAAGGTTTCAGTAATTCCAGACCTTTTTGCATTGCTCGGGCAGCGATCAACATTTCAGGAACAAAATACTCACCTTCTTCAAATAAGCGCCCAACCTCCCCCATCGCGGCAATCATGCCTTCGTTGAGTATTTCGGCAGCTCCTACCCCTTCATCCAACGCCGCTTGTACCCCGGCGAGCACCTGATTAGTATTTCCATCCAGAATTCCTTCAAAAATCTTTTCCAACACTGGCTTCATTCTTAACCTCCAAAACTAATGGGAATTTCATGTGATAATTTATAAGTGCATATCTTAACTTTGGAAAACAATTTGATTGTATTATTATAAACGATATAAGAATTTTGATATTAAAATCCTGACAACGTTGTCTAAAAATATGGGAAACAAACTACCTCAATCCAAATTCATAATCAACTTCGAACCGATTGGCAAACGCGTGCTTGCTTTACCAGACGAAACGCTTGCGGAAAGTGCACTACGGGCAGGAATCGACTTGATTACCTCCTGCAACGGCTTAGGGGTCTGCACATCCTGCAAAATCGAATTAGTTGATGGTGAGCTATCCCCACCTACAGAAAACGAGACCATCAGATTACTAAAAAGAAACCCGGACACAAGCTTTCGGTTAGCCTGCCAATGTTCTCCTCGTAGTGATGTCAAGATCTTTATCCCTCCGGGTTCTCTGACCCAGGGTCAACAACTTCAGGTTGATGGTCACTACTTGCCCACCGAATTAAATACCCTCATCCACGCCACAGAGTTGGAAATAACACCTCCAACCCTTCATGATCTGCGTGGTGATTGGGAGCGTCTTCAAGAAGTATATTATCAAGAAACCAACATACCTTTACGAGCAAATCTTGATTCAATCAGGGATATTCCACTCTTACTACGATCAAACAACTGGAAAATTCGCGTGGTTGCTCGAAAAAACAATAGGTATCACGAACTCATCACCACCTTACCCAGCAACTCCCCTTATTTCGGATTAGCGTTTGATATCGGCTCAACAAAAATCGCCGCATTCCTGATCAACCTCCAGACCGGGGAAATGTTGCATCAAGCTGGGTTTATGAATCCTCAAATTGCTCTCGGTGAAGACATTATCAACCGCATCAGCCATGCGATGCATACCCCCGAGAAAGCAATTCAATTGCAAACTATGTTGGTTGATCGTATTAATCAGTTCCTCCATGATATTAGAAAAACTCAAAAGATTAATCCATACCAGATCGTGGATATGGTGGTTGTCGGAAACACAGCCATTCACCACCTCTTCTGTGGATTACCGATCAATTCTTTAGGCGAAGCACCTTACGTTCCCGTGGTACAACAAAGTCTGACCATTCCTGCCAGGCAGCATGGTATTCAAATTGCTGCAGGTGCCCAAATTTACTTGCCACCGAATATTGCAGGATACGTGGGAGCGGATCACACTGCTGCAATATTGGCTACGCGCATTCAGGATAGCGCACAAACCCTTTGTCTGATCGATATTGGCACAAACACTGAGATCAGCTTGATCCACCAGGGCAGGATCTATGCTTGTTCGTGTGCCTCCGGACCTGCTTTTGAAGGCGCACATATTCAGGATGGAATGCGCGCTGCTCCTGGTGCCATTGATTTGGTAAAAATTGAGAATAATCAGATTGAACTATCTACAATCGGGCAGAAACCTCCCAGTGGCATTTGTGGCTCTGGAATTCTTTCCATCATGGCAGAGATGCGTCGTAATCAAATCATTGACCACCGTGGGGTCTTCGACCGCGACCATGTGTTGGTTGATAAGCAACACAAAAATCTGGTTCTATACAGCAGTGAAAATGGTAATCAAATCAGGATTACTCGCAAAGATGTGAACGAAGTTCAGCTAGCAAAAGGGGCTATCCGTACCGGGATCGAAATTCTGTGCCAAAAAGCTGGAATACAGACGGATCAAATCCAACATTTCTTGATCGCTGGAGCATTTGGGAATTATCTCGACCTTGCCAGCGCCATTGAGATTGGTATGTTCCCGGATGTCCCACTGGAACGTTACACACAGATTGGCAACGCTGCTGGTGCAGGGGCACGAATGTTGTTAATTAATGATTCTCAACGCCAACAAGCAGAAATGATTCGTAAAGAAATCAAATATGTCGAACTGACTGCTGAAGCTGCTTTCAACGACACGTATGTCAGTGCCCTTTACATGGAAAAGAATGTCAACCTCACCCAAAACTTATAATGTAATCGCCTGTGAAGCATTGGCTCGGGCTGTCTATTTTTATGCCGCCCAATCACCTCACCGCATCAATCTTTCTCTGCAAAAGATTGGCCTGCATGACCGTCCCACCAGCCTGCGAGAACACTTGCAAAGACTTATCGATCAAACACCTTCCGGGGATTACGATGCGATATTACTTACCTACGCTCTATGTGGGCGCGCTATTGATGGTCTGATTAGCCGGGAAATCCCCCTGGTGATTCCGCGAGCACATGATTGCATCACACTTTATCTGGGCAGTCGCGCTGCCTACACAGAACAACAGAATAATCATCCTGGTACTTACTGGTATTCCCAGGACTACCTCGAACGCTCTGGTCGTTATGGGGAAAACATGGCGTTGGGAAGTGCATACCCTTCGGATTTGAACAAAACATACGATGAGTATGTGCGTAAATATGGCGAAGATAATGCCAAATACCTGATGGAGACAATGAATAGCTGGCAGCAACATTATACCCGCGCTGTTCTCTTCGAAAGTGAATTTGGCGTGGATGATGGAATTCGCAAGAAAGCCAACGAAGAGGCAAATAAGAATGGCTGGAAATTGGAAAGCATCCCAGCCAATTTTCAATTGGTCAGGAAACTACTCTTTGGAGAATGGGATGATGATTTTCTGGTTATCCCCCCGAATCATAAAGTACTGATGACTGTGGATGAAAGAGTGCTTGAGACTGTAGCGGTTTAGTGGATATTTTTAAAATCCAAATCTTTTCCTCACGGGGAAATAAATGATTTTGGATAACATGCCTGCATAATCAAGCACAAATTTGGAAACCTCTATTCTGAATCCTGCGATAAAATTAATCTATTATTCCAAGAAAGGTCATCAGCATGAACTCAATCGAATTTCTCTCCCTTCTCAAACAAAAATCTACCCTTGTTCTCGATGGTGCTACCGGTACCAACCTTCAAAAACGTGGTTTACCGATCGGTACTGCCCCAGAGACCTGGCTCTTCGACTTCCCGGTTGGTATTTCGCAGCTTTACAATGATTTTGTGGAAGCAGGCTCTGATATCATACTCACCTGCACCTTTGGGGGAAATCGCACTCGTTTGGGTCATGCAAACCTGGCTGAGAAACTTGCTGAGGTTAACCGCACAGCTGTAGAACTGGCAAAACAAGTCACCAAAGGCAAAGAAGTTTTGGTAGCTGGCTCTCTTGGTCCTACTGGTGATATGATGCAACCTTTTGGCACACTTAGTGAGGAACAAGCCTTTGAAATCTATGCTGAGCAAGCAAAAATTCTACTCAAAGCTGGTGTGGATTTACTGGTGATTGAAACCCAATTCGATCTCAATGAAGCCCAGGCTGCTATACGAGCTGTTCGGTCGTTGAGTAGTGAAATCGCATTGGTTTGCTCTTTTAGTTATGACCGTGGAGTGCGTACCATGATGGGGGTAAAACCGGTTCAAATGGCAGAAACATTCAATTCATTGGCGGTGGATGTCCTTGGTATCAATTGTGGCAAAAGCCTGGAAGACAACCTATCGGTCCTTAAGACCCTCAAAGAAAACACCTCAAAACCAATTTGGTTCAAACCGAATGCCGGCCTTCCCACCTCCAATCCGGATGGAACCACCAGTTACAGCGTTTCGCCAGAAATGATGGGAGATCACGCAATCACCTGGATCGAAGCTGGCGCGAATCTAGTTGGTGGATGTTGTGGAACCAGTCCGGAACATCTGACAGCGATTGCCAGAACCGTAAAATCACGCTAACTATTGCTAGAATCCAATCAGAAATCCTTTCCAATTGGAATTCGTTGATGTAGTCTACCTGGTTTGGAACAAGACTCCTGGCAAAGCAAATGAGATCTCTGAGATAGATCAGCTAAGTATTTATTCAGAGATTCTGTGATTCGTAACCAAATAATACGAATTTCCTGATAATTTTCTAAATTTCCCTGTCTTGATTTAGTACCATTTTTCACAGGTGGGTCTATAATCTTTTAATAATCATCTTGGAGAAAGATCATGGAAGCTGATAAATTTTTTTGTCCATCTTGTGGTACAGCCAACCTGACTGAAGCTAAATATTGTCATCAATGTGGTAGTAAACTCCCATCCATTCAAAAATCAAAAACTAAAGAAATCGAATCTGATTTCATCTCTTTGCAATGTCCCAATTGTGGAGGCAAATTGCAGATTGGTAACGATATTCACCGATTAACCTGCCAATTTTGTGGATTAGAACACCTGGTGCGCCATAACGAAGGGGCTATTTCTCTGGCACCAGTTGTAGATAGTATCAATAAAGTGGCTGGAAAATTTGATCAGGTACTAAGTGGATCCGATAGAATGGCTGCAGAGCAAACAATTAAACGTTTGAAGACCGAAATGCCGGAGTACGAATATCGCCTGAAAATCTGTCAGGAAAAATACAATCGTGAAGTAAATAGGAAACCAGGAAAATTCGGAAAATTAATCCTTAATTTAGTTTCTATACTTTGTTCGTTATGGGTTTTACTAGTTTTTATTGGATTTTTATTCACCAAAGATGAACCTGTCCCACCTGAAGTTATCCTGACATTCATAATCGCAGTTGTTTTATTAGTTTTATCCAGGATTGGTATCAAGGCGATGAAAAAGAAAGCAGACAATTCTGAAATAGTTCTTTCTCGCAGAAATGAACTGGACAAAGCCCAAAAAGAGTATCAGGAAAGAAAATATCAGCTGGATCAATTGCATCGCTATACAGCAGAAAGATAGAACTTCCATCAACTTAATTAAAAAGATAAGGAACATTATGAAAATAAAGTCACATTACTCAGCAATATTTTTTATTATTGTTACCCTGTTATTAGCCTCATGTAACGCTTCACCGGAGAGCATATCACCGACCAACGAAACAACCACCACCAGTGCTACGCTCCCTCCAACTCAACTCAGTACTTCCACCCAACCACCTGAGCCAACTACATTGCCAACACCAACCGCAACACCTGAACCAATTACCTGTACAATTGCTTTCGAATCTAATAGGGATGGTAATTGGGATATTTTTCTGATGAACGCCGATGGGAGCAATCCCATCAACCTGACAAATGACCCATCGAATGATTTTCAACCAGCCATCTCCGCTGATGGAAAAAAGATCGCTTTCGTTTCAAATCATGAAAATGATAAATGCGAGGGAGAAGCATTATTTGTTATCAATTCAGATGGCGGTGAATTAAAACAACTTACCGACTGTGTATGGCCAATGTTCCCTGCATGGTCTGAAAATGGTGAAATGATTGCATTTTCCGCTGATGGAGAAATTTTTATCGTTTCACCCGATGGTTCAAAAGAACCGATTAATCTCACCAATAGCCCGGAAGAAGAGTTTTCACCAGTTATTTCACCGGATAATAAGAAAATCGCCTATTTATCGGGTGGATCAAGCACCTGGAACGTGTACATTATGGATATTGATGGCAGCAATAAGACGCAGCTAACATCCGATGGCGGCGAAATTGGTATTGATTGGTCAGTTGATGGGCGAATTTTCGTAGGAGCTTGGGACCGTGGCGATGAAGGCTGCTGTAATTTTGTAATGAATCCGGATGGTTCTGAAATTGAATTTGCCGGTGGTAAAGGTGAAATGCAAAAATATTTTCCTTTCTGGACCCTGGATGGAGATCGAGTTGAATGTGTTTCCTTAAATCTAGATGATAGCAATGAAGAAATTTATCTTCTGGGTGAAACCTTTCCGGATTTCTTCTTTAATTTGACTAACCACCCAGCTGAAGACCGTAATCCTTCCTGGCCAGCAAATTGCGGACCACTCAACACAAACTAGATTTATGGATTTGTTGTGTGGATTTGATTTATACTGATCGATCCACGATGAATGATATTGGTTGGAAAAATAACCTGCTTCACTTCAGGTTGTCTGCCGTCCACAATATCCACTAAAAGTTGCACTGCTGTGCCAACTATTTTTTCTAAAGGATACCGCACCACGCTTATTCCTGGCCAGATTTCATTGCTCAAAGCAATATCACCAAAAGCTGCTAATGAAACCTGAGAGGGGACTGATATTCCTAACTCATTAAGAGCATAGAGAGCTCCAGCACCGGCTTCATCGCTAAGTGCAAAAATTGCAGTTGGTGGTTCTTCCAGACTCATTAAGATCTTTGTTCCGGTCAGCCCACCTAAATAATTATTTTCTGAATCAACACACAATTTTTCCTCCCAAGGCTGTCCAAAAGCTTCCAATGCCGCCCGATACCCAAACAGGCGATCCAAACTGGCGCGATGGTTTCGTAACCCCATCAACAAACCAATCCTCTTGTGTCCTTGCTGAAGGAGATATTCCGTCATTTGATGAGCCCCTGTGTAATCCTCCGCGGAAACATAGGGGGTACCTCCTGTAGGATTTAACGGTGCAATGTGAACATGAGCAATCCCAGACTGCTTAATCAAATCAATTAGAAATGGATCCGTATCGCAAGGAGGAGTGGTCACCAGTCCATCAATGCGATTGTGTTGTATGAGACTCGTAATTTTATCGCGCGAGCGAGAAAAGGAAGGGTAGTATGTTTGGACTAAGATTTCGTAATTTCCCTCATACCCTAAGTCCAACAAATTTGAGATCACGGTAGATTGGAATGAACCCGAAGTATGCAGTAATACACAAATGACAAATGACTTCTTTTGGGACAGTTGACGGGCATGAACATTAGGAACATATCCCATATCAGCAATTACATCCAACACTTTTTTGCGTAATTGCGGATTTACATATGGTTCATTATTGATCACCCTGGAAACAGTTTTAATAGAACATTCTGCTTTTTGGGCAACTTCTTTTATTGTGACTGCCAAATTGCCTCACCAATGAAAAATCTAAATTTGATTATAGCAAAGGATTGAGTCCTTTAAGAAAGTTCATGGGTTGAGCTTCATGTTTTTTTCTGGAAAAACAGTGGAAAAAAATTGTTGAACCCAAATATCCTGAAATTGATAAAAAATATCGAGAAGGCAATTATGAGAAATAAAATTTAATTCAGTCTATAATATAGGCAAGAAATCATGAGCCATAATAACTTGGCCACCTATTGATATTTCCAAAATTGCTTTAGTTTCAATAAATCAAATTCAGGAGTGGGAATGAAAAAATCTTTTATTTTCTTGATGTCATTATTTGTAATACTTTTCTCCCTATCATGTGCAATCAGTTATGAGGGAATCCAATTCAGCGATGACCCTGATCCAGAAGAAGAATACAGAGAACAACTGTTACGAGAATTGGAAGAAGCTGCTTCCTCCGAACAACCTGAACAAGCAGCGGAAGTTCCATCAGCAGAGAAGGAACCTCAGAGTGAACCGGGAAATCAGGTAGCTGCACCAGGGGAAGCAGCCCAGCCCGATGGCGAAAAGGAATATGCAGTTTCAGCAACAAATTTTGGTTGTATCTGCTCTGTAAATAATCCTACAAAGTCAATCGAATTGAAAATAGAAGGTGACCAGCTTGAATACGCTGGCAATATTTATAACAAGATCAGTGAGAATACTTACAAACGCTCTTATATGGGGTACTACATCTTAGAAAGTGGAGAAGGTGAAAACAAAACCAGCACACAGGTGGATGAAGAACGCCATGACATCATCATCCTAACTAAGGATGGTTTTATTTCCGAACATTATCAGGGCGATGAAAGCTCACCTTGTTGTTTCCATACATTTACATTTAACGATTAATTTTATAAAAAATAATTAATTGAATATTCTCCAAAAAACTCTGTTGTAGAAATTCTCTGTAAAGAAAGAAATATTTCTATTTAATTATATTTATCCAATGCTTCCAATCGTTGTGGAATAGTAGGATGATTGTAATGTACCAAAACATACAAGGGATGCGGGGTTAAATTTGACAGGTTTTCCTGCGCCAACACTTTGAATGCGTTCATCGTGGCCATTTTTCCAGCATATTTTCCTGCAAAAGCATCCGCAGCATACTCCGCTTTTCGACTGATGGCATTTACGGGTAAGGATATTAGTAAATCCAGTGGTGCCATCAGAATTGAGAAAAGCAACAGACCAAAGCCAAGGTGCGCACCAGACAACCCAAACGCCTGAGCGAGGGCATCACTTTGCAGAATGAAACCAATTACCACGGCATATAATCCAAACATCACGATTTGCATGACCAGCATGCGGGGAATGTCTTTGTGGACAGCATGACCAAGTTCATGTGCTAATACCGAGAGGATCTCCTCATCATCCAGTTTCTCCACCAAAGTATCATACAGGACCACTTCCCGCGTCTTTCCAAGTCCACTGAAAAAAGCATTCAATTTGGTGGATCGTTTGGATGCATCCATCACGGAAATTGCTTTGACATTAAAGCCAACTTTTCCAGCTAGCGAATTAATTTTTTCACGCAAGTCTCCTTCAGGCAAAGGAGTGAGTTTATTGAATATTTTTACAAATACTTTTGTATTCAAAACAAAAAGAAGGATCATGACGACCGTGAGAATACCCCAGGCATACAGCACAAACCACCAAATCCGATCAGCAAATTCCAGATAAATGACATTGATCAGTGCTACCAATCCCCCACCAAGCACGATGGACATCACTATACTTTTGAAGAGATCCATGAAAAATGTTTTTCGAGTTGTTTTATTAAAACCATACTTTTCTTCGATCACAAAGGTGGCATAATAATCGAACGGAAGGCTGATCAGCATGTTGATCAGAAAAAACACCCCTAAAAACAGTAGAGTTTGTAAAATCGGGTGATTAACCAAGGATGTAGTCAAACGTTCCAGGAACCCAAAGAAACCAAAACCGAGCAACAAAAGCAAAAATGCGGTCGATAATGTCTTAACAATCACCTCAAATCGATGAGTTTCCATAAAATATCGTAACCATTTCTGGTATTTTTCCTGATCATAAATATCTTTGGCGATTTCCGGAATCGGTTGGGTGCGATGATTGAAATTAACTAAAGTGATCACCAGGTCAATGATGTACATGAGGGTTACAAGGGCAATGATGAGGAAACTAATCATGATTTTTCAATCCTCTTTTTTTTTAATATCTTTTGAAATCTTCCATCTAACAATTAAGAAATTTCCTGAAATTAAATTACAAATCCTCTTCCAGTCCACCCCAGGGGGAATAACGCTCGAAAGGAATATCAAATTGCTGAAGGATTTTTCCGACTAATTGGTCCACCATTTCCTGAATATCATTGGGTTTATGATAGAAGGTCATCATGGCAGGCAATACCACTACCCCTTCCTCATGTAATCGCAGCATATTTCTGAGATGGATCCCACTGAGTGGTGACTCACGAGGGACAACAACCAACTTACGCCGCTCTTTAATACAAACATCTGCCGCTCGTAGTAAAAGATTATCGGAAAATCCATTCGCCACCCCAGCCAGAGTCTTCATGCTACATGGGACAATGATCATACCAGCGATGCGAAATGAACCACTGGCGACCGATGCCCCTAATTGATTGTTTGCGTGCACAAAATCAGCCAACGCATGTATTTCTTCGGCTTTCATTCCAAGTTCAATTCTGATCGTTTCTTCCGCGATCTTCGAAATGATTAGATGAATTTCCATATCGGGTACTCTTCTTAAAGCCCGTAGTACTTCCACCCCTAAAAATGCTCCACTAGCACCACTAATTCCAACAACTATGCGCAAGTTTACCTCCAAATCCAGGACATACCCTTATTATAAATGGTTAATCAACCAATCAAAATTAAATGTTTTACCTCAAATCCATTGATCTTAAGGTTGTTCGGCTAGAATTACTATTCTGCAACAAATTTCCTGAACTTCTTTCTCTGTTACAATGATTTAACCTGGAGGTTCCATGAACAATCAACTTCTTATAAAATTCACTCAAGATCTGATACGCATTCGAAGCCTGAGTGGGGAAGAAGCGGCAATTGCGGATCGTATTCTGGTTGAAATGCATCAACTAGGGTTTGATGATGCCTGGATTGACCAGGCTGGTAATGTTTTAGGATTAATCCAAGGAGATCGTCCGGGGAAGTGTCTGCTGATGGATGCGCATATCGATACAGTAGGAGTATATCAAAAGGATTGGCAGATGGATCCTTTTTCTGGGGAAATTATTGATGAACGCATTTTTGGAAGAGGCAGCGCGGACACCAAAGGCAACTTAGCCGCGATGGTTTACGCAGCTGCGTCAGCCAACCGGGAGAATTTGTACGGCAGTATTTTGGTATGTGGTTCCGTGCACGAGGAATTAATGGAAGGGGGCAGTCTCCAACTGGTCATCAGAGAGAACAATCCGGATTATGTAGTGATTGGAGAAGCCACCAATCTTCAACTCAATCGTGGTGGTCGTGGACGAGCCGAAGTCGTCATTGAGACTATTGGAACCTCGGCTCACTCGTCCTCTCCTGAAGTCGGCGTTTGCGCAGTCCATGAAATGATAAAGTTGATCGAAGTGATTGATAGATCACCCACCAAACACCACCCATTCCTCGGATCCGGCAGCATGGTTTTGACTGATATCATATCCTCCCCCTACCCAGGAAGCTCCGTGATTCCAAATCGTTGTCGTGTTACCTATGATCGACGAATATTGATTGGTGAATCAATTGATAGTGTTATCGAAGAAATTAATAATTGTGCGCTAGAAGAAAACATTGCTTGTAATGTATCCATAAAAGATGGCGACGAAACTACTTACCGCGGGTTTCAGATGCAAGCACCAAAATTCTTTCCTGCCTGGGTTGTAGAAGAGGACCATCCCCTCGTTATACAATCTCATGAAGCGTTGAAGAAAATAAACCCTGACACAAAAATCCAAAGCTTTCAATTTTGTACCAATGCTGCATCCAGCGCAGGCCTTTTTGCCATCCCCACAATCGGGTTTGGTCTCGGAAAAGAAACAGATGCTCATACAATAGATGAATCCATCAGCATTGATGAATTATTACAAGCAGCGCAGGGATATCAGGAAATCATTCAAAATGTGCTCAGTGACAAGTAATGGTTAGCTTGCACATATCATTACCAATCTGTACTTCCCTTTGAATAATCCAAGACTCACCCTATAATTAAATTAGAATTTCTAACTAGAACCCAACAAAAGTGACCATGAAAAATCCAATCATTTCCAAACCAAAACCACTCGATTTCACCTGGGAGACCAGCGATCCCTTTTTATTCTGTGTCCACCACCTCGACCATTACCCCAAAGGCAACCAACAGTTTGGTCCGGCAGCTTCATTGGCTGGCAGAAATCTTGGACAGGACTTCACAGTCAAAGATGGGTGGCGAATGTACCATGGCGAAGTTGTCCCTGGTTTTCCTGCACATCCCCATCGAGGTTTTGAGACCATCACAGTCGTTTTGGATGGATTTATCGACCACTCCGACTCGCATGGTGCTGCCGGTCGCTATGGGATGGGAGATGTCCAGTGGATGACAGCTGGTAGTGGTTTGCAGCACGCTGAGATGTTCCCGTTGCTCAACCAGGATCAACCAAACCGGCTGGAGCTTTTTCAAATCTGGTTGAATCTTCCAGCCACCAATAAATTTGTGAAACCACATTTCAAAATGCTTTGGGCTGAGGATATACCCAAAGTCAGCATTCAGGATGAAAACAATAAATCTACAAACATTACCTTCATTGCTGGGTCTTTGAATGGTGTAAACGCCCCCTCACCAGCACCGGATTCCTGGGCGGCAGATCCAGACAACAGAGTAGCCATTTGGTTGATTGAAATGGATGCTGACGCAAATTGGACATTACCAGTTGAAAGTGGTGATCTGAACAGGGAGTTGTTCTTCTTTGAAGGCGATTTGTTAGATGTACAAGGTTCAAAGATCGCTGTTAATCACAAACTTGCGATTGACCCAAGCATACCTGTTAAATTGGTTGCTGGAAGTGAAGCGGCAAGAATATTAATGTTGCAGGCAAAACCCATCGCAGAACCGGTCATTCAATATGGTCCATTTGTGATGAATACTACGCAAGAGATCTATGATGCCTATTCGGATTTTCGAAAAGACCAATTTGGTGGCTGGCCTTGGGATCGATACGACCCTGTTCATCCTGAAGAAAGTGGCCGCTTTGCTCGCTATTCCGATGGCAGTGAAGAAAAACCATTATAACTAAACGAGAGGGAATTGATGATGAGTAAAAAAACTGAAAGCCAGATCTTAATCAATAAAAATGGAAATTATCGTGTTGTGGGAGAAGTCCCTTTGGTTCGAAAATCCCAGATTGTTTCTGAATTTGGCGAACCACTCACCTGGCATAAAGAATTCACCTACAATACTGACCCGGAAGCCTATTATCTTTGCCGTTGTGGCAATTCCAAAGATTTTCCATTTTGTGATGGATCGCATAAAAAAGCAGATTTTGATGGGACAGAAGTCAAGCCTGATCAAAATTCAATGGAACGAAGGATGGAATTTCCGGATGGAACGAATTTGATCGTTCGCAAAGATCGAAATCTTTGTATGGATTCGGGATTCTGTGGATTTTTGAACATGCCATTAAGGAAAATAGTCCCCAACACTGATGACACTCAAAAGAGGTCCTTGGTGATCGCCATGGTTGAACGATGTCCTTCCGGTGCATTAACCTACACGATCCCTCCCCTGGAGGAAGATATCGAACCGGATTTACCAATTCAGGTCGCGGACACAACTGAAATTACAGATGATGGGGCAATAATCGGCCCACTTTGGGTGACTGGCAATGTGATCATTGAACAATCCGATGGAAGTATTCTAGAAACTCGTAATCGCGTCACTTTGTGCAATTGTGGCCGTTCATCAATCAAACCACTTTGTGATGGTACCCACCGCAAATTTCCAAGAATTAGGAAGTAGGGATTAGGGATTAGGGATAAGGGTTTAGGTTTGAGGGTTTAGAATTTAATCTTCTTAGGGTGCGATGCTCTTAGAGATTAAATCCACACATAAATACCTATTTGTGCTAATACAATTAAATACCAAAAGTGCGTTGCACCTAATGTAAAATGATGGTGTTTCATTGATAGGAACACTGCACATAGTGATGAACCAGAAAACTCTGTATTGGAAAGATAAACTAATAATTAGGAATCCAGAATTGCAGAACCCCACCAAGATTCATTTTGCGTTTTGCGCTTTCGGTCTTTTCCCTTAGAACTTCCACCTAACCTATCCCAAACTTCTGCAACACTTCCCCAGCAGGCACACCATCTACCCCCCAGCCCATTCTCTTGTAGTAACGTTGTAAGGCATCTCGCAAATAGTCCGGGGTCATGGCTTTACCGGTTATTGGCCCCTCTTTGGTCGGTTGGAATGCTCTCGGCGATAACATATCATCTTCAGCGGTGAAACCTTCTCGCACCAAATATTGCCTGGCTGCATTGATAATCCGTTCGCCAATCGCTACAATTTCTTCCTTGTCAACATTCCAGCCACCCGCGCCATTAATTGCATCCACCATATGCTGGAACTCATAAGGATAAAAATGACAGATGACAGCACTATCAAGGAAATTCTTGAAGGCTGTTTCAATATGGAATGCTTCAATCTTGTGATCCGAAATTCCCCACAACTCCAAAGGAGTTGCCATCCCAAATTCTCGTAGACGTGCATTAATATCGGCGCCATCCCAGGTGGCGAAGGTATCATTCAGGTTTGCCATGTGGTCTGCCCCAGTGGCAGAAACTGCATAGCCCATACCAATCGCGTTCTTTAAGCGAGGATCATGGTAAGGAAATTCCTGTTTTCTGGCAACTGCCAGCATCTGATCCGAACCCCGGCCAATTCTTTCAGCCATGCGAGCACTTCCCTCTGCCATCCAATCGCCCAATTCTTCTCTGTTAACAATCTTTTCAATACTTTCCAATAATGCTGCTCCATCGCCAAAACGCGGCAGGAAATCAAAATTATCAATCAACCCATTATCCACACAATCCATCGTGAAGGCAATGGTTCCTCCGGTTGAAATGGTGTCCAACCCATAGGCAGCACACATCTCATTGGCCTTGGCCATGATCAAAGGATCATTAATCATACACATTGGCCCTAATCCGGCAATGGATTCGTATTCTGGTCCGCCATAACGGGGATCAATATTCAAATCACCTTCATGAGAGGCGATCATTTTACATCTTACCGGGCAACGATTGCAGGTGTCACGGTCTTTAATCAACCAGGAAAAGGTGGAAGTGGCATCCAGTTTTTCAATCCCTTCCATGCTTCCCTCTACATAATTACGAATCCCAGTGGTACCCGAGTCATGGTTTCCTTTGACTGATCCGGCTGTACCATATTGGGTTGCCCAACCCATCGAATCCTTGTAATTCGAGAGGATCCATTTTTGGGTGATTTTCATTATTTCTTTGTCAGCAAGCCCGACTTTAAAATTACCTCTGACGGCTACTGCTTTTAGGTTTTTGCTGCCCATCAACGCACCCAAACCGGAGCGGCCAGCAGCACGATTAATGTCATGCATCACTGCCGCATATCGCACCAAATTTTCCCCGGCAGGACCAATCTGCGCTACACGAATCTTCTTGTCATCCAGTTCTTTTTGGATTTCTTCCTGACATTCAGCAGTTTTCTTGCCCCACAAATGACTGGCATCACGTATTTCTGCTCCGCCATCTTTGATCCACAAGTAGACCGGTTTTTCAGCCTTGCCTTGAATCACTACAGCATCAAACCCGGCTTGTTTACATTCGGTTCCCCACCAACCACCTGCTTCCCCGGAGGCTAATGCTCCGGTTAGAGGAGATTTTCCCCCGACTGCGTGTCTTCCTGTGCTAGGAAGGATTGTACCGGTCAGAATTCCAGGGGCGAAGATTAATAAATTACGTTCATCATAAGGATCGATTTGAGGAGGAGTTTCCTTCAACAAATAATAAACGATCAAACCGCGACCACCAATCCATTTCCGGTAAAAATCTGGTTGATGTTCATCCACCCAAATTTTTCCTGTGGTTAAATTCACCCGAAGCACTTTTCCGGTGAACGGTGAATTTCCAGACAAAAATTCTGGTTTCATTTCGAATTGGGTTAAGCCCTGGTTTGTTTTCATTATTTATCCTCCAATAATTTGAGGTACACACCGGATTTCATCTCCGGGTTGTATTTCCTGTTTCATATCCACGACGATACCATTCACCAGTACGACATAAGCCACACCAGGTTTGGTAATATAAATCGGTAATACCTCAGAATATTTTTGGCCAGCAGTTATAAAGGTGTCAATTTTTTTGGCTACCAGCGGTTTATCCAGAATTAGATGAGCTAATTCTGAATCTTTTTCTTTTTGATCATTATTCATATTTTCACGCATTGTAAAATGTGAGGGGAAAATAACCCCTCACATTTACATAACTAATTCAACATCAAAAACTACAGGCGTCCACCCATAGTCAAAGCCATCAAGGCTTTCTGGATGTGAAGGCGATTCTCAGCTTCATCGTAGATCACTGAGTGTGGGCCATCCACCACTGCATCGGTAGCTTCGTAACCACGATCAATGGGCATGCAGTGCATGTAGATGGAGTTTTTCTTGGATAATTCCATGCGGCGTTCGTCAGCAATCCAATCTTTGTGCTGATCACACATTGCCTGTACAGCTGCTGGTTCTTCTGTTTCCATGATTGGGCCCCAGCTCTTGGCGTAAATGATGTCACCATCTTCAAATGCTGCATCCATGTCATCAACAACTTCAAATTTGGTGCCTTGTGCGTCTGCATGAGCCTGAGCAGATTCCAAACATTTAGGCATCAATTCAAAACCCTTGGGGTGTGCCAATGTGACATCCATACCCCAGCGGGTCATCAGCATGACCAAAGCTTGTGGCACGGAGAGGGGACGTACGTATTTCGGGGCATATGTCCATGAAATCACGAACTTGCGTCCTCGTAAGTCATTGCCAAATTTCTCCCGAATGGTCATTAAGTCTGCCATTGCCTGGCAGGGATGATCAACATCGTCCTGCATGGAAATGACAGGAATGTCCACATGGCTGGCTAATTCATATTGGTAAGCTTGACCAATACCGGTGCGACAATCACGCACAGAAATGCCATGACCATAACGTTGTAAGACACCACCGGTATCCTTGGAGTTTTCGCCATGTCCAACCTGAGTGGCTGAAGGGGTCAGGTAAATACCGTGGCCACCTAATTGGGTGATGCCTGATTCAAATGAATTACGGGTGCGGGTTGATTCTTCGAAGAATAACATGAACAATGTCTTGCTGCGTAGAATATGGTCGTGTGGTTCTCCAATCGCGAAACGACGTTTGAGATCTCCTGCCATATCCATCATTGAGATTAATTGGTCATTAGTCCAATCTTCTGTGGTGATGAAATCTTTCCCTAAAAGTGTTGTTTGCATAAAAAATTCTCCTTATTGATAATAATTATTTCGCACCAGTCATCTCTTGGTACAGGACTGGATAAAGCGCATAGAACATGGCAGCTTTCTTAAGTTTTTCTAAGTTAACCTGATCCATCGCGGTGTGTACATAAGGCTCCTCTTGTGGGCCAAAACCCATGGTAGGTATGCCTGCTACACCAGCAGAGTAGGTTCCATCCGTGCTGAATTTCCATACATCAACTTTTGGTGCCTGCTGCCATAACGCCTCATAAGTTGCCTTACCAACACGGATAATTTCAGCATCTTCATCAATCAACCATCCAGGATAAAACGCTGGACCATCCAATTTTAACCCAGTATGGCTAATTACGGGTTGAATTGGGATCTCCACCTTTGCGCCCATAGGTGCAACAACTTGCTCAATACTTTCCACTATGGATTCAGCTGATTCTCCAGGAACCAATCTGCGATCCAAAGCAATTTCACACCAATCGGGAACAGAATTAGGCGTATGTGGACCAGAAATGAGACTGACTACCTGAGTTCCTTCTCCAAATATGGGGTGTTTCGGTAAACTGCCATTCATCTTTTCAAGCGCTTCAATGACAGGTGCCATCTTGACAATTGCATTTTCACCCAGATGTGGGGTACTTGCATGCACTGCCTTTCCTGCGGTACGGACATGCACTTCACAACGACCACGATGGCCTCGTCGTAAAGTTAGATCGGTTGCTTCTGCCAATAAAACGCATTCCGGTTTTAAACCATCCCGTTCGACCAGAGAACGAAATGCAAATCCCTCGGCGTCTTCTTCCAGGGTTGCCCCCATCACCACCACGGAAATATCATTCAACAATCCTAACTTGTTCAGAATGGCGGCACCATAAACGATTGATGCCACACCGGCCTTACAGTCTGAAGCACCCAACCCGTATAAAATACCATTTTCAATCACAGGCTCTAAGGGAGGATGAGGCCAATTGCTGGCATCGCTCACCTCATTGGTGTCAAGATGGGCATTGAAAAGAACTATCCGTTCACCTTTTCCAATGCGCCCCATGGCATTGCCTGCGCTATCCGTCCACACTTCTTCACAACCAATCTTGCGTAATTCTTCCAAAGTTCTCTGAACGGCTGGACCTTCCTGGCTGGTATAGCTTTGGATGCGAATGAGGTCACTCAGGAAATCAACCATATTCTGGTTCATTTCATCAGCAAGTTTTTCGATTCTTTCTTTTAATTCTTGTTTATTGAGCATTTCTTGAACCTTTAGAACCCATCCGCGAATGCATCAACTACCGGTTTGATGTCATCCATCATCGGATAAAGAATTGGGCAGGTTACCCCGGCATCCACATATTCACGAACTTTCTTGCGACATTCATCTGAGGTGCCAACAGCCATTAACTCGCGCACGACTTCATCGGGGATGACCTTTGAGGCTTTGATGTAGTCTTCTTCGGTAGCTGGCCAGCTCATGATGGACTGTACTTTTTCCAATAAATCTTCGCTAACGCCGGAAGCCTTCATAATGTGCGGTTCGGTTGCAAGATAATAAGCCACCAGTTTCTTGCCTTCTGCCATGGCGGCAGCTGGATCTTTGTCGGATAAACAACAAACTAACAATTCTGGGCGATCAACATCTGCTAATGTTTTGCCAGCTCTCTGCGCGCCTTTTTCTACTAAGGAAACAGCATGCTTGATGTAATCCACGGAGACTACATAGTTCAACACGACACCATCACACATTTCACCAGCCATTTCCAGCATCTTATCGCCGGTAGCGCCAATGTAAATGGGGATGTCACGTGGGCTTTTATCGCCAAAGGCAACATCCAATTTAACACGATCTAAATTTACAAATTCACCTTGGTAGGTCACTTCTTCCATGGTGAATAATTGACGGATGGCTTCTACGTTTTCACGCATTGCTTTGAGTGGTTTAACACGATTGACACCGACCCGGCTGGCAATTGGTTCCCACCAGGCGCCCAACCCAAGCATCACACGACCTCTGCCATCAACCTTTCCACCTAACTCCCACATAGTGCTCCAACTGGCAGCGATCACGGCTGGATTGCGTGTCCAGATTGGCAAAACACCAGAACCATAACGAAGTTTTTTGGTCTTGGTCAACAGAGCGCTCATCATGACGATGCAATCACGTGCAAGACGTGTATCCGCCTGCCATATCTCGCTAAAACCACGTTCCTCTGCGTATTGCGCAATTTCCAATTCATATTGGATGTCATGCTTATCTTGTAAATACAATGCAACTCGTTGTGTCATTTAACTCTCCTTTTCATTTTTATAGAGGTTGAGATCAACCATCGGATATCGGATACGATCTCCGTAATTCCTACGTTCAGGTTTATAGGTAGCATCTATGCCTATCTTGGTATGGACACCGCGAATATCAGCGGTGGGGTCCATCTCATGTCCCTGTGCTCCGGGCACCAGGAACATATCTTTTGACCAATCCACTCGGTTCGTCAATGCCCAGGAAACGTCCGCGGGATCATGTATATTCACATCCGGATCCACAACGATCACCTGTTTGATATTCACATGGGCTGTAAATGCAGCCATGGCGGCATTATAGGGTTCACCCGGATTACTCTTTTGAATTTGAACGATTGCTGAAAAGCCATTGCCGTAAGGCGGGATATGGAGTCCGGTTACATTCGGGCTGACATGCTTTACATAGTGCAGCAAGAGTGGTTCTCGGGGTAATACATTCCCAATATAGATATGTTCATCCCAACCCGGTACAATCGTCTGGAAGATTGGTTGGTTGCGATAACAAATTGCGGTCACTTCAAAAATCGGGGATTCCCATAATTCCCCATAATAACCATGGAACTCTGCCAATGGGCCTTCCGGTTTGCGAATATTAGGCGGTAAATACCCTTCAATCACAATCTCAGCATTAGCGGGGATATCGATATCCACTGTCACACCACGAGAAACAGGAACTGCTTCCCCACGGATCGCCCCTGCGATAGCCAATTCATCATCATCGTAGCGTGCTCCCGCAGCGATCATGATGGCTGGATCCAGGCCGATAGCGACGGCCACTGGTAACCCCTCCCCTTTTTTCTGCATCACTTTATAAAACTGCATGACATGCCGCCACTCATTCACATTGAACCCAAAGGTGTGATCCCCCAGAACCTGCATGCGGTTATAGGAAAGGTTTCCACGACCAGAAACTGGATCTTTGGTCACAATCACCCCACCCGTGATGAAGGGGCCACCATCATGCAGACCATGAGTTGGGATCGGGATATTGTGCAAATTGATCTCACTACCTGTAATGACGTTTTCTTTCCAGGCAGGTTCTTCTTCGCTTTTACGTGGTTGAATGCCGTTCTTAAGATCCAACGCGAATTCCATTTTTGAGATGATTTCTTCCTGTTTACATTGCAAGGCTAATGCAGCAGTCGTGGGGCTAATCACTGAGTTAGCAAATATTGGCCAAGAGAATGCTTCTTCATTCCTTTTCATGTTTCGGAATAAGGCCCCATGTCCTTGCATGCGAGCCAGGGTGGCTGCAACATTCGCCAATTCGTGAACCAGATCAACCGGCTGATCAACAGTGGTTAACCTTCCTTCCTGTTCTAAAACAGAAATAAAACTTCGTAAATCATTTACTTTTCCCATCAATTTCCTCCTGCTTGAATTGGATATTTCCCAAATTGCCTTGCAGTTTCTAACATGGATAAATAAAATTCTGGCTTTACACCGGGATGAATTGAATTACTACTCGAGAGCAGAAATCCACCACCAGGGGCAACATTACGAATAATTTGTCTGGTTTGCTCGACTACAGCTTCCTGTGGTCCATCCACCAGAACGGTAGAGCAATCCACATTGCCAATTAAAGTTAATCGTTCACCGTATTTTTTCTTAATTTCAGCGATGTCCATACCCGCACGAGGTTCGATTGCCTGAAATGCGTCTATTCCGCTCTCAATCATATCATCAAGAAGGCTGTTGACATTGCCATCTGTATGCTTAATGTATGGAACACCAAAACGGTGGCAAAGATCTGTGATTTGTTTAATACGTGGAAAAACGAATTTTCGAAAATGTCTAGGGGAGAAAATCGGTCCTTTGTTGGCTGCCCAATCATACCCACCGTGCAAACCGTGCACCCCACGCTCAAGCAACATCTCTGAAAGTTTTAACGTAGTTTGTAAAAGAGCATCAAGGTAACGATGGATTAGATCTGGCGCTTCCACCAAGCCTATCAAAAAGGTTTCAGCCCAATCAAAGGTAGAACCAATTTCGACATCTGCTGATCCCATTACTAATCGATCATTTCCCATTCTTTCCAAAATCAAATCAACATAGGAGAAATCCCAGGCCTCCGGGTCAAAGGCTTGATTCTCTAAATGGACGGTCAACTTTTCTAATTCGGGTAACCCTCCTCTTCGCAGAGAAGAATCAACCATATCATATACATCTGACTCAACAGAATAATCATAAATCACCCACTGACCTGTGATCGGGTCGGTGATTTTCCATTGGTGGTCTGATATTTGATCAGGATAAGCAGGGTGAGCTGGAAAAGGATCACAATGAGGATAGACATCCAGGTCTAATTTCTGCCACAACTCCATTTCATCCATTTTTCTTTGGAGTAAATATTCATTTACACGCCCTTCAGCGATCGCATTGTTATAAGCCAATCCACGGGCTTTTCCACCAAAACCACAAAAGTTATCCCTTCCCAAAACAACAGCCGCAGTTGGGTTATCAATGGTCAACTCAAAAATTGGAACCCTGTCGGCTTCCTGGTGATTAAAAGCGGTCAAAGCTCGCTCTTTGCCATTCATCAATCGATCCCTGCTCGTTTTTTCAAACTTATAATCGCATTGTTACATTCTTTGATCAAAACTTCCTCGTCAATGGTAGTGATTTTTCCAGCTTGCATAAGCAGCTTCCCGGCCACCATGACGGTATCAACATCTTCGCTATGCGCACAAAGGGTTACTGCCGAGTTTAAATCATGTACCGGGGCGGAACGTAATGTGTCAAGGTTAATCATCATCAAGTCTGCATCTTCACCTACAGCTATCGAACGATCAGAAACTGCCATTTTCAATACCTGTTCATTGGTCAGTGATGCAGCATCCCGGAAACCAGCCCTCGCCAGACAAATCGCCATCTTCATATTCTCAATACAATCCTGAGTATCGTTGCTGGCTGATCCATCCGTCCCAAGCCGGACACGCACACCATTCTTGAGCATCTTTCCAATTGGGGCTATTCCTGACCCTAGGACAGCATTACTCACTGGACAATGCACCACCAGGGCTTTTTTCTCTGCCAGAAGCTCAATTTCATCATCATCCACCCAGACAGCATGAACAATCTGGCTGTTTTCATCCAGAATGCCTAACTGGTCAAGCCAGGTTACCGGACGTGAACCAGTCTCTTCAAGGGTCATTTGCACTTCTTCATCTGTTTCTGATACATGAATATGAGTAAAACTGCCATGTTTGACAGCCTGTTCGTGAGTTCTCTGCATCAATTCAGCAGTAGCCCGCCAGGGGGTTAATGGTCCGGAGGCAAAATTAACTTTGCTGCCAGGTTCGGTTAAGCTGTACCAATATTCCATTTCGTCAAAAATTGCCTGACTATCTTCAGGGTTTCCACCACGATCAGACCAGGCACGTGCGATCGTACAACGCACACCCACCTCCTCTGCGGCACGCACCACTGCTTCGGTATGTTGAGGTGAAAGGGTGATCTTGTGGTGATCCACCACATAAGTCACTCCACCTCGCAGGTTTTCAGCCAACCCCAACAAAGAGGCTAAATACATTTCCTCTGTTGAAAATGAGGATTGTAGCGGCCAGATTAATTCTTTCAACCACTGCAAAAGTGGTCTCCCCCCAGCCAACCCGCGCATAAAGGATTGACTGAAATGAGAATGTCCATTTACCAACCCGGGTAGTACTGCCATCCCTTTGGCATCCAGAACCCTATCAAACAATGAAATTGACTCCGGACTTGGATTGCCAGATTTCACCCCAATGATTTTACCTGCTGATATCTCTACGTAACCAGGAGTGAACCATTGATCAGATTGATAAATACTGCCGTTGTGGAGGAGAATTTTCTCTGTCATCGTGCCTTTCTTATACCAGGCTTCTCCCGCCATCGATGAAATAAACTGATCCGGTGGCGAATTCGTTTTCAACCAAAAATTCGATTAATTTTGCCACATCCTGTGGGGAACCTACTCGTTTCAACAAAGAATTCTCGATAGCCCACTCTACTTTGGCTGGAGGTGGGTCAGGTGGCAGTAAAACTGTTCCTGGAGCAATCGCGTTTACCCGAATTTTTGGCGCGAGTTCATAAGCCATCGATTTAGTAAGTGCAACCAGCCCCGCCTTACTGGAAGCGTGATGGGCGTTATCATTCCAAACCTGAAACGCGGAAAGGTCAGTGATATTAATGATCACCCCTTGGCCGTGTTCCAACATGAAGGGTGCAACCGCCTGAGAAACAAGAAATGGCCCTTTTAGATTCACATCCAGCGCCAAATCCCATTCCTCTTCGCTGATGTTCAAAAATGGTTTTCGTAACCAAACCGAGGCGTTGTTAATCAGAATATCAATTTTTCCTAAGGTTTCTTTTGCTTCTTTCACAAAAGCGTTAATTTCCGCACGATTACGAATTTCAACCTTTTTCACGAAACAATTTACACCCAATGCTTCAATTTCCTGTTTTGTTTCTTGCCATGGCTCAGCGTCTTCGTAATAACTAAAGGCAATATGAGCCCCTTTCCTGGCGAAATATAAAGCAACTTCTTTCCCAACCCGTGTAGCTGCTCCTGTAATAAGTATTACGGAATCGTTTATTTTCATGAATCTCCTTATTGAACGGTTGCGCCACCATCGACGACTATCATTTGTCCGGTGACAAAATCTGCTTTGACAAGATATTCAACTGCCTGACACACGTCCTCAGCTGAACCTAATTTATTTAGTGGAATTCCAGGAATCAACCCCTCCCAATGCTCATCCGTATAATCCGGGGGTTTAAGCACGGCTCCAGGTAAAACTGCATTTACCCGAATGCCTGGTGCTAAGGCGATAGCAACCGTTCGTGTGATATTCCATAAGGCCGCTTTGGATGCACCATGATGCACCCACTGTAAAGCTGGTTTGATAACCGATTCATCGATGATATTGACGATCACACCACCATCCGTAGATTGCATCAGTGGAGCAGCTTTTTGCATAAAGAAATATGGTCCGCGTGCATTGATATTCATGACCACATCCCAATTTTCAGGGGTAACTTCAAAGAATTCTGCTTCAAAGAGAACTGAAGCACTGTTGATCAGTACATCCAGACGGCCAAATTTATCTTTTATTGTATTAATAACCGGATCAATTTGAGTTAGATCACTTTGATCGCAACGAATTGCCAGCACTTCACAGCCAAAAGCACGGATTTCATCTGCGGTTTTCTCTGCAGCGTCTGCTGAAGAGTTATATGTAAAAGCAACAAATCTGGCACCCATCTTTGCCAGGGTAAGCGTGATTGCTTTCCCTACTCGATGCGCCCCACCAGTTACTAAAACACATTTTCCGCTTAAGTCCATGCCCATCTTCCTTTTTCTTTTCACTTATCCCATAAGGACCATAAGAATGGTTGCTCAACAAACTGTTTCACCCGCTGCAAAAAGCGGGCTGCTGGGGCGCCATCCACCAGGCGATGATCAAATGAGATGCTCAAAGCCATCATTTCCCGCACGACAATTGCTCCATCCACAACCACAGGTTTTTGATGAATGCGACCAACCCCTAAAATAGCACACTCCGGCGGGTTGATAATCGGGCTGAATGCGTCAATCTCAAACGCTCCTAAATTGGTAATGGTGAAAGTTCCACCGGTGAGATCTTCATAGCTGGCATTTCCTTGAAGTGTTTTTTGAATGACGTGATCCAATTCTTTTTGGATACACTCAAAATTCTTAAACATGGCATCTTTCACCACCGGCACCATCAACCCACGTTCCGTATCGACAGCCAGCCCTACATTAACATGGGTCTGCTGTAATAACCCATCTGGCAATAAGGAGACATTCAAGTTTGGAAATTCTGCCAGTGCTTGAGCAACCAGCTTGATAAGCAAGGTGTTATAAGAGATTTTTACATCTTTTTTGCTCAACTCCTGATTGATTTGGTTGCGGGCTTTCACGAATAAACTGGCATCCGCTTCTGTAGTCAGGTTCGCTTGCGGTCTTTCGTTCCAGCTTTTTTGCAATCGCTCGGCAATTACTTTACGCATTCCTTCCAATGGTTTTGGCGTATTGGGTTCCGGGATAATGGGTACACGTTGCAGACATTTTTCGACATCTTCTTTCCGTACCATTCCCCGTGGACCAGTTCCAGCTACACCAGCTAAATCCACACCGGTTTCCTGAGCTACTCTACGCGCTACCGGAGTTGCTTTTACCTGCTCCAAATGGTGTGATTTTGTGGGTAAATCTGCTGTGACAATCATCCCCCGCATACCACTCCCCGCAAGTTGGCTGATATCCAACCCATTTTCGCGAGCAAGTTTACGTGCTTTTGGAGAAATCCGTACTTGCTGGTTTCGGTCCTCGGATTTTGTAACCACCACCTGTTTAGATTCTTCTTTGGATGTTGAAGTATCAACAGTCTGAGGGGTCATTTTGGAGGCATGATGTGCCCCGGCTTTTTCTTTCGTATATATCACGCCTACCGGCGTAAGGATGGGAACAACAATATCCGGCTCAACCTGGATTTCCAGTTTTCCTGTAGCAGGTGATTCAATATCCAGGGTTGCTTTTTCGTTTTCTATCGAAAAAAGTGGTTCACCTTTTTCGACCCATTCACCATCTTGTTTGTACCATTCAATAATCTTGCCATCCACCATGGTCAACCCAAGGCGTGGCATTACTACCTGATAACTGCTGGTAAATTCCTGATCACTCATCGAATTTCACCACTTTCTTAAGCTTTTCCACATAACTGCAAGGCAGCTTGAATAATATCATTTTCATTCGGTAAGACATGATTTTCTAATTCTGGGCTATATGGCAAGGGCACATTGACTGCTCCAATGCGCATGATCGGCCCATCCAGGTATTCAATGGCTTCCTCTGCTAACATAGCGGAGATCTCTGCTCCTGGACCTGCACGTTTGTGTGCTTCATGGACAATCACAACCCGACCTGTTTTGGCTCCTGATTTAATCAATGTCTCTTTATCCATGGGAACCAATGTACGAGGATCGATCACTTCCGCATCAATCCCTTTTTCTGCTAATTTTTTCGCTGCGGTTAATGCCTTTTGCACCATTAAACCAATTCCAATGATGGTGACATCTTTTCCTTCTTTTAGAACAGATGCTACACCAAAGGGCACCATATAATCGGGATCTTCCGGTACCAGGCCAGTCAGCGCGTATAACATCTTGTGTTCAAAGAAAAGAACCGGATCCTCACCACGCATGGCTGTTTTTAATAAACCTTTGGCGTCTGCTGGAGTGGATGGTACCACAATCTTTAATCCGGGGACATTCATGAACCAGGATTCCGGGCTTTGGGAGTGTTGTGCTCCGGAGGAACCAGGAGCTCCAGTCGTGACACGGATAGTTAACGGCACATTAGCCTTGCCACCACTCATGAAGCGTGCTTTGGCTACCTGATTTACCAGTTGATCTCCAGCACACATCAAGAAGTCACCAAACATGATTTCTACAATCGGGCGCATCCCAACCAGAGCTGCTCCCAACCCACTTCC
>CAYSFA010000005.1:0-28603 GCA_964430025.1 uncultured Anaerolineaceae bacterium
TGCAGAGCCGGAATCAACAACTGAAACCACGATTTCATCCAACCAACCACCATGACGGGTTGTTGGTTCTGGTTCTGGTTCTGGTTCTTCAGTTGGTTCTTCTACAACCGGTTCTTCTACAACTGGCTCTTCTACAACTGGTTCTTCTACAACTGGCTCTTCAGCAACTGGCTCTTCCACTACTGGAGCCGGAGCAGGTTGGCATGCTGCCAATACCATACTGGCAATGATAACCATACCTACCAACAACATAAGGGTATTTCGTTTCATTCTATCTCCTCCTTAATAAATTTGGATCGAACGAGATGATTTTCTGTGTTGATAAAATACCAGAAATTACCAATAACGGCTTTTATTGGTTAAAATCTGGCGTCATCCCTCAACTTTAAATTTCATCAACACAATTTCGTGCTGTAAATATAGCATACAGTGCCCTACTAGTCAACATTTCTCATGATTTTTTATGATCTTTTAAGTAAAAAATCAGGAATTTTGTTAGCAAAAAATATTACAATATTTCTATTGTTATGGGCAATTATCTCCGTAATCGAATCCCTCAACACCATATAATATTGAACGACCACTGATGTTTAAGGCTTCAAATCCACAAAAATCCGGGCGGCTAGCTGCAATTTTAAGATGGTAATAGAGCGGTAGCACAGGCAACTCTTCATTAAATATACGCTGAACCTCAGTATTTGCTTCCGGATCATCGAAAGCAGCTTGTTGTGCTTGTTGACAGGCCAGGTCATAGGCTTCGTTTTGATATCCAGTCACATTGGTACCAACCCAAAGATTCTGCGCATTGGGAATTTGTGTGGAGCTGTACAGAAAACATGGGTTGGTGCGGCCAGATTGCCAGGTGAATTGTGCCAGATCGAAGTTTCGGCCAAACAAGACACCCTCAGGACCAGGTGCGTACAATTCGGTCGGGTTCAAATTCTGCACGACTAGTTCAATTCCACAAGCCATTAAAGACTGTGCCAAATCAGTAGACACCATTTGTCTGAGTTCAGATTGTGATGTGATGTAATCCAATACCAATGGGGTGCCATCCGGTACATTTAATACACCAGCAGAGATTCTTGGTGTGTTTGGGTCTCCATCATGATCCACCCAACCCATTTGTTCTAACAAGGCAACCCCACTATCCACATCATAAGGAATCGTTGTTAATCCATTGTTGTATGCGGGGTGACTGGGTGGTAGGAAGCTCGCTGGAACAGCAGAGCGGTTCACAAAGTAGCGATTGGCAATGGTAAATCGATCACTGCAGTATGCAATTGCAGTACGCATACGTGCGTCCCCAAACCAATCAGGTCGATCTTTATCAAATTGATAACCATCATCATAACTGGAAGGCTCTATCCCGAAATCAAGATGTTCCCATTCCGGTCCCTGACCGAAATATGCCTGAATCTCGCCAAGATTGCTTAATTCAACCACATCCACCAGCTGTTGATCCAACTGAACACTATCATCTACAAAATCACATTCACTAATTTCCAATGCTTTCAAATTACTGTCGGCATTCGGCCCCAGGAATTTGAAGACCAACTTATCAAATTTTGGAAGTCCTTCTCCAAGACGGAAGTAGTTTGGATTCTTACTCAATTCAATATGGCTTCCCTGCACCCAATTATCAATCTGATAAGGCCCCCACCCCAATGGTTTTAAGGTGGAAATCTCGGCAGTTAACAATTCTTCGGCGCTTAACTCTCCCCAAACATGTTGAGGGAATGGATGCCAAAATAGGTCGCCGAGCAGTGGGGTGATAAATCCAGGGATACCGACCCATTGGGTTTGTAGGTCATCCACTGCTTCATAGCTGAATGTGCGATCCATAAAATAGGTGTTGGCAGGTGTAGCAGGATCGATTGAGATCTCATAGGAGAATATCGAATCAGCAGAAGTTAAAGGTTCTCCGTCTGCCCACAAGATACCAGGTTTTAGTTTGTATTGTAAGGTTTGCTGCTCCATTTCGACCGGGGATTCTCCATCCCACTGAATTGCACAACTTTCATCGCGGCAACCGGGTGGCAAGTAACGAGTTCCTGGGATCAGGACAGCTGCATTTCCCGCAGCATCCACGATAGATGAACCAGCTTCGACAGAAATGGTTTCAATTTTTGCATCTCCACTTTCATAATCCGGGATTTTCTCCAGGATAACCGGTTGGTATTCAAAATCGACAGTGTCAATCGGCCCATCATAAATCGCTTCCAGAATTGACCACATCCCACGGCTGTTCCCGCCATATGGGTAGAGTGTTAATGGTTCACTACCGATACAGATCATTAAGCTGCTGGGAGGCTCCGGGGTTGGAAGCTCAGTGGCGATAACTTCTTCCAAGGTCGGGGAAGAAACTTGTGAGACTTCTGTGGGTTGGGTTCCTGGTTGGCAGGCTGATAATAGAAATATAAATACAAACAATGAAATTATAAACCGTCGATAACGGAAACTATTCAAGATCTCCTCCTCATAGGTCGCTAGGATCTAACTCCTTTCCATTATAATCACAGCTTAACCTATAGGCAATCATGAACCTCGTATATTGGTGCTGTGTACTTGGGATTCTTGGTGCGGTGCACTTAGGGATACGCCAACTTACCTTCTTCCCAGAAGAGTGGAACTCTAATCAATCAGCCAGGAGTGCGCTGCACCTAGTAAGAATCGACTCATTTCTAGGTGCGCGGCACTTCTGAATTTTGGATTCTCAAGCCTAAAACTCCATTCAAAGTAAACTATTCCTCCCTAAGTGCCACGCACCAGATTCATTCATCCTTGAAAGGTGGACCTGTATTCGATTGGTGTGGTGCACTTAGGGATATGCCAACTTACCTTTTTCTCTGAAGAGTGGGCCCGTATTCGATTGGTGCGGTGCACTTAGGGATATGCCAACTTACCTTCTTCTCTGAAGAGTGAACCTGTAATCAATCTGCCAGGAGTGCGCTGCACCTAGTAAGAATCGACTCATCTCGAGGTGCGCGGCACTTCTGAATTTTGGATTCTCAAGCCTAAAACTCCATTCAAAGTAGGCTATTTCTCCCTAAGTGCCACGCACCTAATACATCCTCAAGTGCAATGCACCAAATTTCTTTGCGACTTGCCTGCCCTCGCGTAGCGGGGGTTCTTTCCTTGGCGTCATAGCGTTAATAATCATTTCTCTTTCACCATTAGCCTTCAGCCTTTCCCTCCAAAAACCCCTCTCAACTGTCAACTGTCAACCCTCTCTGCCTACATCTCAATCTCATCAATCCATTCTTCGACTTCGCCATAACGCATACGGAGGTATGACTCATATCTTTCATAATGTACCTCGCCATTTGACACAGCCTTCTTTACCGCGCAATCAGGCTCATTGACATGCGAGCAATCACTAAACTGGCAGTCCGCCACCAACTCCCGCAATTCCGGAAAATACCCATCCAATTCCTCCGGCTCGATATCCCACAACGAAAGCATCCGGATCCCCGGCAAATCAGCCACAAATCCGCCAACTTCGAGTGGAAATAAACGCCTGACAACGGTTGTGTGACGACCTTTGGAGGTGCTCTCACTTACCTGACTTATCGCCAACCCCAAGGAAGGTTGTATTGCGTTCAGCAAACTGGATTTTCCCACCCCCGATGGTCCTACCAGCCCTGACAATCTATCTTGTAAATAATCACGCAGCGCTTCAATCCCCAAGTCATTCTTAGCTGAAGTGTAAAGCACTTGATAGCCTATCTTCTCATACATCCCGAAGAGCTCGCGAGCTTTTTCTTCCCCCACCAGATCAACTTTATTGGCTGCAATCAACACATCAATCTCTTGTTGCTCACAGATCACTAAAAATCTATCCAGCATCCTTAAGTGCGGATCTGGCTGGGCGCAGGAAAAAACCAATACAATCTGATCCGGATTTGCAAGTAGTATCTGTTTATACACGCCTTTTGCGCGGATTAAAGCATTGGATCGGGATGTTACTTCTTCAATCGCCCCTTTCCCATCGGATTGAATAGTCACTTTTACCAAATCCCCCATGGCAATAATGTCTTCCCGCACCTCATCCCGTCGACGTTGCTTCAATTTTCCACGTGGATGGCAGGTTATTTCCCGACCATCATCCAAATAAACATGATAGAAACCTGATCGCAGGCTCATCACCCGCCCATTTATCATTTGGTTCGAACCCAATTATGGCTCCGGCGTTTCTTCTACAACTTCCTGCTGAGGTTCCTGTGTCGGTTGTGGCTCAGGAGTATTCGTGTATTGGGAGGTCGGTGTACGGGTTACATAGAAAGAAGATTCCCACGGGTAAAGGCGGGATATTCTTCCATAAAAATACAACTCAATCACCCGACGAAAGATAGGAGCTGAAATTTCAGAACCTTCACCAGCGTTCTCTGCCAGGACCACCACTGCAATATCAGGTCGATCCGGGTCGCCCAGATCAGTGTACCCAGCAAACCAGGCATGCGGTCTCAAAGGTGGAATTTGCGCTGTACCAGTTTTTCCATAAATCGGAATTTGTAATCCCAACATAGCGTTTCTGGCTGTCCCTCTGGTATTCGCGACCACGCTTCGCATGGCATCCTGAATAATACTCAGGTTCTCTTCTGAAACCGGTAAGGTTCCTTTTTCAATTGGTTCAAATGTAAAAGTTGGGTCCCCGTCCGCTGGAGCAATACTTTCCACCAATTGTGGTTGGTACAGGGTACCACCATTGCCAACCGCAGCTATGAAAGCCGCCACCTGTAAGGGGGTGACCAACATGCTCGCCTGACCAATTGCCAGCTGAACTGAGTCTCCGGGAGAAGTCGTGTCAGGAATATTTCCCGAGACTTCTTCAATTTGACCAATACCTGTTGGTGAGCCTAAGCCAAAAGCACGCGCCATATCCGCAATCCCATTGGTTAAGTTGCGATTCCACATGGTCAATCCAATATGGTAGAACCAGGGGTTACAGGAACGCATTAAGCCTTCTGAAAGGGTCAGATCACCACTGGGTGGTAATTCTTTTTCCAGAGTCCAGTCATACAATGTGATCCCTTCCAGATCGGTATAGCTGTGCCCACAATAATAAACATCATCTGCTTTAAAGGTTTCAGTTTCCAAAGCTGCCGCCATGGTAATAATCTTAAAAACCGATCCTAATGGGTAAGCACTTTGGGCAGCACGATTCAACAAACGGTTTTCTGCAGGATCAAGCATCTCGCCGAGCATCCAGCTGCTATTGAAATTGTTAGGGTCGAAAAGATTCGGATCATATGTCGGGGAGGACGCCATCGCCAAAACACGACCAGTGTCCCGTTCTAACACCACAATCGCCCCCCGAAAACCGTTGATTGCCAGCTCCACTTCCGCCTGAAAATTTTGATCGATGGTTGTATAAATGGATTGGGAGAGTTGCGAATCCGCATATCCAATACGCGTCTCCACAGAGCCATCCGGTCGGATCACATACAAAGAAGCTCCACGTTTTCCAATCAGATACTCTTCTCCCCAGGCTTCCAACCCGGTGCGTCCCACTTTTTCATCGCCACGGTAACCCTGTCGTTTATACTCATCTAATTCTTCAGGAAAGATAGGTTGCACATATCCGGTAATATGGGCGCCTACCCCACTGTTGAAATAATAACGCGAGGTGTAATAATTCATATTCAGGCCACCAATACTGGAAAGCGTACTGTAATAGCGATCAACATTGGCACGGGCAGTTTCACCAACCGGAATATACCAATCTGGACCAGCAAATTCATACAGCGAACGGATATAATCAGCATTCAATCCGGTTAATCTGGAAAGATAGGTCACCAGCGTGCCATGTTGCTCATCGCCAACACCACCCGGAGTAATTCCTAATGCTACTACCTCAGATTGTGCGACTAAAGCCTCGCCATCGCTATCATAAATGTTGCCTCTGGCGGGGGCACTTATATCCATTGATAAATAGTTCCCGCCTTTTAATTCCGGGAGGATCATTCCCTCCTCCCATTGAATTTTCCAGGTGTTATCCTCCATGGTCATATTCATAACCATGTCACGATTAATAGTACCTACCAATGCCGTTTCAAAGTTGACGTTGTAGCCAATCTGGGCATCCCCCGGGTTGGTCAGTGATGAAGTTACCTCGCTGGTTAACTCAACCAAAGTCATGGTGTTAGTGGTATCCTGATGTCGTTTCAGGTAATCTTCAAAGGGAAATGCATCCTGGCTTAATCGACTTAGCATGGAATACATCGATTCATAATCTTCATCCGCCCAGAAATTAAGATATTTTTGAGCGATTTCTTTTACATCTGGTGCACGGGTAATATTTACTTGCGGTTCAGGTAATGTGTTCGTCACTACCGGTACAGCTTCTGTAGGGGTAATGGTAGCTGCTGGGGTACAGGCACTGATTAAAATTACCAAAAGTAGCGTTATGCTAGCAAACCGTTTCATTCATTCCTCCCGGACAAAGTCCAGTCATAATTCCTATCCTACATTCTCACCAGCCAACACACGTTCGGCAATGGGACAATCGTATCGTAAATGATTTTGACAAGCAAGGTTAATTTTAATTTTAGGTAATAGTCCAAGTTTGTGGATTCCACGTGCTACATGGCAGAGAGGAAATCCCATCACGCTGGCAAAGCAGCCGCTGAAATCCTCCACCGGATGAAACCCGCTATGTTGAATAGCATAAGCACCAGCTTTATCCATCGGATCCCCGCTGGCGATGTAACTTCCCATTTCTTCATCGGAATAATCCCGCATAGGCACCAATGTCAGGCACAACTCTTCCACCCAAAGGTTTTTCACGGGCACAACCAGGGAGATTGCGGTATAGACCTGATGGTTCTTCCCGCGTAATTGGCTTAACATTCGTCGTGCATCGGATGCACCGACCGGTTTCCCAAGGATCTCATTCTGGTCCGCTACAGTAGTATCGGCGGCAATGATCAAATGAGCTTCAGGAAATCTTGTGGCAACTACTTTCGCCTTGGTATGTGCCAGCCGTTTCACATAATCACCTGGCGCTTCCCCAGGCAGTTCACTTTCATCAATATCTGCTGGAAATACTGAAATAGGCTGCTCAAACAACCCCAGAAGTACTTTCCGGCGCGGTGAATTTGAAGCTAAAATCCATGGTTGCAAAGTCATTCTGTGATTCTAACACATTGAGGATTAGCAAATGCATAATTGTCTTTTGAAGATAAAAGTTGAATCTCCATCAATTAGTTATTGGTAGTTATAATAAAATGGAAATATTAATAGGGAGATACTATGCAAAAAATCTTTAAAAATCATTTTTTTATTGCCTTTTTATTTTTATTATTATTTTCAGTAATCGCCTTCGTGCCAAAAATTCAACACTTTGGTTTTTACAACGACGATTGGTGGCAAATCTTTGGGGCAGAGAATTTTGGGCTTGATCGATTCCCTGAAATGTATACTTCCGACAGACCAGCTCGTGCATATTGGCATGCTTTTCTCTATTCAATTTTTGGCTCGAATATTCTTCCCTATCAGATAAGCGCCGTAGGAATCCGATTATTAGGTTCACTTGCCTTACTTTGGACTTTGCGATTGGTTTGGACAAAACAGACAAAAGCAACTCTCATCATTAGTCTTTTATACCTGATATATCCAGGATTTTTGGAGCAACCCAATGGGTTTGATTATCAATCTCATCTGGTTGCTATGATGATTTTTATATTATCTTTAGGATTGAGTATCCTATCGATTAATACAGGAAGTAAAATCAAACGGTTTGGGTTTCTCTTTGTTTCTGTTCTGCTCTCTTTTCTTTCATTCTTATTCATGGAATATTACATAGGGCTGGAAATCTACCGATGGTTGTTTTTCCTGGTTTTCTATTTGCGAAAGAATAAGATTATTCCTTTGAAAAACACATTTAATTACATATTTAAGCTAATCCCGCATTCATTTTCGCTTGTAATTTTCCTTTTTTGGAGAATTTTCTTTTTCAAAAGCACGCGATACACAACAGACATTTCAAGATTAGGTTATGAATATCTTGAATCCCCATTTGTTTCAGTTATTAACATAATTCGTAGGTGGATCGGAGATATTGTTGATGTTTTCTTCACTGTATGGGTCAAAAAAGGTTACAAAAACCTTTATGAGCTTAATACATCTGACTTTATTGTAGCCATCCTGCTCGGACTAATTTCTGTTGTAATATTTCTACTCTTATGGAAATTGCTATCAAAACCAAATACCTTGGACATTGTTGAAGTAACCAACCAGGAAAATAGATGGAAAATCGAGGTTATTGTTATCGGCCTCTTAGGAGCAATCATTTGCTTAATTCCCATTAATCTGGCGAACCGGGAGGTATATTTTCCAATTTTTAATCGGTTTTCATTTCCATCATCCATTGGTGTTTCAATGACTATTGTTGGGCTTGTATCTTATATTCTAAAAAACCGATGGCAATTAATCCCTTATTCGCTCATTATTCTTTCAGCAATCACCACTCATTATAGTAATAACACCTATTACGCAGATCGATGGAAAGAAACTCAAAACCTGTGGCAACAATGGATTTGGCGAATTCCCTCCATAGAGAAAGGAACAATGCTTACAGGTTTTTATCCAGAACCAATACAAGAAGGATATTTCATCTGGAGTCCTGCTAATCTACTATATTATTTTGACTCCCCGGAAGTAATGATTGGAGCTGAAGTCTTAAATAATGACACTTACAAAGACATGAAATTGGGTTCCTCCTATGAAAAAAGTTTCAGATCTTTTTATTTTAATTTCAGTTATGAAGATATCCTTGTATTTACAAAACCAACACGAAATTCCTGCTTGAGGATTTTTGACAACAACCAAATTGAATTATCTATATATGACCATCCCCTTATTTCATTAATTTCCAGTGAATCACAAATTAATCGAATTTCGCCGGAAAATTCGATTAATTACACGATGTTTGAACAAGTATTTGGGAAACAAAATGAAGAACAAACCTGGTGTTATATCTATGAAAAAGCTTCTTTAGCCAGACAATTTGGAAATTGGCAAGAAATTATTGAGTACCATAAGTTAGCACAAGAAAACAACTTAACACCATTTGACCCAATTGAATGGTTTCCCTTCATGCAGGCTTACGCATACACGAATAATATAGAAGGATTTAACCAGTTTGTTCCAGCAATCAATGAAACCCCGTATTATCGATATCAGGCGTGTCAATTATTTATTAATAATGACACCTCCTCTGATTCAGACGAGAAAGCCGGAAATGAGTTAATCCAAAAAACTTTTTGTGATTGATACTAAACCCACTTGCCGCATTGAGGTGTCTCAATGCGGCACGGGTTTGAGCCAACACAAGCTCTTTCTTTCAATTCGACAGAAAAAGCACACAGATTGTTCCGTGGTTCACAATAATTGTATATTTTTTTGATTTGACATCAAATAATATACCAAAGTAATATTCGTTTCTCTGCTTTTTTGCTATTATTAACCTATCTCATTCCGCGATTAAGGAAATTTATGAAACATTTTCTCATTGAAATCGAATACACCGCTCCCGTGGAGATCATCAATATGATTGTGGGAGAACATCGACAGTTCCTACAAATTGGTTACGACAAAGGATGGTTGTTAATGTCCGGACCTAAGTTCCCCAAAACCGGTGGAATAATCATCGCTCGTGCCCCTTCCATGGAAGCCATCCAGAAATATTTCTTTGATGATCCTTATCAACAACACAAAGCGGCTACCTATCGATTTGTCGAATTCGATCCGGTAAAATTTCAACTATTTATACAGGATTGGATCATCACCGACTAATCTTTATTTTTCTTCATCGATAAACTGACGATCGTATAAATCTGCATACAATCCTTTTTGTTTGATTAATTCAGCATGCGTACCCTGTTCACTGATTCGTCCCTGCTCAAGCACATAAATCCAATCCGCTTTCCGCACTGTGCTCAGGCGATGTGCTATCACAACGGATGTCCGATCTTCCAGTAAACGTTCCAAGGCTTGTTGGATCAGCACTTCCGTGACGGTGTCTATATTAGCCGTAGCTTCATCCAGAATCAATACTTTAGGATCGGTCAGAATCGCCCTGGCAATGGTCAACAATTGGCGTTGCCCTACCGAAAGGTTGACTCCTCCTTCCAGAATTCTGGTTTGATATCCTTCCGGTAAATGACTGATAAACCCATGCGCATTCGCCATTTTGGCTGCCTGGATCACCTGCTCTTTACTGGCATCGGGGATTCCATAACGAATATTTTCTTCAATTGTTCTTGAAAACAGGAATGGATCCTGTGAAACAATCCGAACAGATTCCCTTAATGATCGTTGTTTGATCTTACGCAAGTCAATGCCATCCAAAAGCACTGCCCCCTCCGTCACATCATAAAACCTGGCAATCAGGTTCGCGATCGTTGTTTTTCCCGCCCCGGTTGGCCCCACAATCGCTACCATCTTCTTTGGTTCAATGGTCATGTTGATGACATCCAATACAACCGGAGTGTCTTCACGATACTTGAAAATTACCTGTCTGAATTCGATCTCCCCAATCACTTTATCCAGGTCAATCGCATCCGCCTGATCGGCTACCTCAATCGGAGTATCCAGCAACTTTAGCACCTGTTCTCCACCCGCCATGGCGGATTGGAGGGTGGTGTACATACGGCTTAGTTCCTGAATGGGGTTGAAGAAGCGGGTGACATAAGAAAGGAAAGCAACCATTACTCCCAAAGTCACTTCTTCCGCAATCACAAATCGCCCACCGAACCACAAGACAATCCCGGTAGCCAGCATACCCAAAAATTCAATGGCTGGGAGGAATACAAAGGAAAGTGACATGGCATTGATATAAGCATTGCGATTTTCAACATTGACCTTATCGAAACGGTCCTGCGAAGCCTTTTCCTGAGCAAAAGCCTGGATCACCCGCATACCACTCAAATCCTCAGCCAGGTCACCGACCACAGCGGCTACTTTGGAGCGGGTCTCTCGAAAAGCTTTTTTGGCTTGTCTGGAGAATAACCAGGTAGCAGCCACCATAAGAGGAAGCACGATAAAAGTGAACAAAGCCAACTTAAGACTCATGGTGAGCATAACCACAATGATTCCGATCAAAACCAGCAGATCGCCAATCAAGGTAATGATTCCTTGAGAAAACAACTCATTGATCTCCGCCACATCATTGATCACCCGAGATACTGTAACCCCAACAATATTGCGATCGTGATAACCTTGTTGTAACCGCTGCAAATGGCTGAACAAATCCGAGCGAACTTTGGCAAGCATACGTTGCCCAACCCATGAAACCACGTATCGCTGAAAAGAGCTCACTACATATAATCCAATAAATGTAATCGTAATGATGATAACAATTCGAAACAGTCCATTAAAATCACCCGGGACAATGTACTGGTCAATTGCCTCCTTCATTAAATATGGTGTGAGTAATGTCAACCCTGATTCAACCAGGGTTAAAAACAAAGCAACCACCATCTTCCAGCGATGTGGTTTGAGATATTGCAGCATCCGTGAAACCACATCACGGTTGAACATTTCGCCTTCGCGTTGATTACTGCCAAAATTCTCCAGTGCAGAGCGCGGTCCCATACCAGGAGAGGATGTGCCGATTGAAAAACTCATACTCCCTCCTCCTGATTTTTTAATTGTCGGTTATAAATTTCAAGATATTGCGGGGAGGACATTAATAATTCTTCATGGGTACCACTGGCAATAATTTTTCCTTGATCCAACACCAGAATAACATCAGCACTGCGGACGGTGCTCAGACGATGCGCGATCACGAAAGTGGTGCGTCCTTTAATCAGGTTTTCAAATGCTTTTTGGATTAGATGCTCAGTCTCTGTGTCCACAGAAGCAGTAGCGTCATCCAGAATCAGAATACGAGGATTCAACAACAGAACCCTGGCAATGGCAATGCGTTGTTTTTGCCCACCTGAGAGGGTGATACCACGTTCCCCTACATAAGTATCATAACCTTTTGGACTTCGCACAATAAATTCGTGTGCCTGAGCAGCTTCAGCTGCAGCGATGATCTCTTCTTCGCTGGCATTGGCATATCCAAATGAGATGTTTTCCCGGATAGACGCTGCAAAGAGGGTTGTCTCCTGTAATACGATACCAATCTGGCTGCGTAGCGATTGCATTTGCACTTGGCGGATATCATGATCATCAATCAGAACTCGACCTTCGGTAGGATCATAAAACCTTGGGATTAAACTTATGAAGGTGGATTTTCCGGATCCTGTTGGGCCAAGCAAAGCGACAATCTGCCCTGGTTTCGCCTCAAAGTCGATGTCTTTGATCACTGTTTGTCTTCCATAACTAAAAGAAACATTTTCAAAGCGGACCTTACCAAATTCAATATTGATCGTTTTAGCATCCGGGGCATCTTTTACATCCGGTACAGTATCGAGAACATCAAACACTCTTTCCGCGGCAGAACCGGCAATGGCCACAGCCGGGATGATGATCCCCAACCGACGGATAGGTTCCACCAGTTGCCCCAAATAGGTTATGAAGGCTAACAAAACCCCAAAAGTCATTTGCTGATGAATGACAAGATAACCACCAAATAAATAGATCGCCACCATCGCGAGATTTGAGATAAGTAGAATCAATGGCTGATTGACCGCCTGTAATTTCGCTGAACGGGCAGTTAATGTAAACCATTGGTTGTTTTCCTGTTCAAACCGTTCAATTTCAGCCGGTTCCTGGGCATAAGCTTTTACTACCCGGCTTCCGCGTAAGTTCTGTTCAACTGCAGTGGTTAAACGGGCTAATTGTTTTTGAATCTTTAAGGAAAGCGGGCGAAAACGGGAGCCAAAATAATAAGCCCGATGTACGAGGACAGGTATGGAAACTAAAACCAACAATCCCAGCCGATAATCCATCACCAACAAAATGATCATCGTGACAATGATCGTCAAAATTCCATCCACAATTCTTAAGGTCGCTCTGCCAGTGAGAAAACGCAAGCGTTCCACATCCTGAATCGCCCGAGATAACAACTCACCGGTTTCAGAGGTGTCATGAAACGAAAAGGATAATTGGGTTAATTTTCTTTGAATGGCGTTACGTAAATCATAAGCGACGTTTTGGGAGGCTGTTTCACTCAGGATTCCCTGGTAATAATTTAGTATCCCTTTTAATAAAGTCAAACCCAACAAGGCCAAAACCGAATATGTAAGCACATTTGGTTGATTCTGTTCAATACCAGTATCAATGGTCCAACGAATGAATTGTGGAATTAGCGCGGTTAACCCCAAGATCCCCAACAAGGAAAGGTAGGCTAAGACTACATATTTCCAATAAGGCTTCAGAAATTGATAAACTCGGAATAATAACTTCAACAAAGATGCTGAGTTTTTGGGAGAAGGTATAGATTGTAAGGAGTTCTGATGAACTGACATTTATGTCCCTTCATTTTTACCATCCATCGCAACTTAAGTTTACCCCCAATCGAATGATTCGCCAGATTACATTCCTACCCTAAAAAGGTGCAGGATTGCATAATATTATATTTGTATTGCTACAACATCACAAACGATTTTAAATATGCCAGCTAGCCAGTTTGAATAATTTCTTCATGCGCTCATAAGCGATCCTGTAAGGTGGGTAGCGCATCGGGATGTCCGGCCAAATCCGGCGAGACAACACACTTTTCTGATGGCTGAATGTATCGAAACTGAATTTTCCATGATATGCCCCTATCCCACTGGTACCTCGTCCGCCAAAGGGAATTTCTTCATTAAATACATGGCTGAAGGTGTCATTGATACACCCCCCACCAAAAGGAATTTCTGACACAATCCTTCTTTGGATATCCTTATCATTGGTGAAAAGATATAGAGCCAGCGGATCGGGGTGCATTTGGATTATGCTTATTGCTTCATCCAATGTTTTATACGTCAAGACTGGAAGGATTGGGCCAAAGATTTCCTCTTGCATCACTTCATCTTCGATCGACACCTGATCCAGGATGGTTGGGGCAATATAAAGCTGTTCGGGATCAGAATCCCCACCCATAACAACTTTCTTCTGGTTGATTAATCCTACCAAACGATCAAAGGTAGCCCGATTGATAATACGAGCCAAGTCCGGACTTTGTTTTGGATCTTCTCCATAAAAAGACCTGGTCGCTTCTTTTAAATAACCAACGAATTGATCATGCACCTTTTCATGGACCAACACATAATCAGGGGCAATACAGGTTTGCCCGGCATTAAAAAACTTGCCCCAGACAATTCTTTTCGCCGCAATCACAAGGTCAGCACTCTCATCCACAATCACAGGGCTTTTGCCACCTAATTCCAAAGTCACCGGGGTGAGATGCTCAGCAGCAGCTTTCATCACAATTTTTCCTACCCTGGTACTTCCTGTGAAGAAGATGTAGTTAAAAGGTAGAGATAATAGCGCGGTAGCAGTTTCCACCCCACCATTCACCACTGAGATTATTTCCGGATCAATTTGAGAGGAGATCATTTTCTCTATAACCTGAGCTGTCTCAGGTGCCAACTCGGATGGTTTCAAGATAATGGTATTCCCAGCTGCAATCGCACCCACCAACGGAGAAAAGAGTAAATTGAAGGGATAATTCCAGGGGCCAATGATCAACACCTGTCCATAAGGTTCCGGATAAATCATGCTCTTTGACCAGAAATGCAGAAGTGGTGTTCGTTTCCGGCGAGCTTTCATCCATCCTTTTAAATGGCTGATGGCATAGTCGATTTCTTCCAACACATACCAGACCTCACCCCCCGCGGCTTCAATCGAAGGTTTTCTCATATCCGCTTGCATGGCCTGAACCAAAACGGTTTCATTGCGCAGAATCTGATCTTTTAATAGCTGAAGAATTTGAATTCTCTGGAGATAATCCTTGGTTTTTTGTGATTGAAAAAATTTTCGTTGACCATCAAATACATCCTTAATGCTATCTATATCCATAATTCCTCCGGTTGGAACATAACGGTAATTGTATCAATGATGGTCAATCGATGCCCTTGTTTGTATACAACAAAAAAAGGGACCCTGTGAGGATCCCTTTTTCACTATTTCTAAAACCTTATTTTGCCCCAGCAGGGGGATACCAACGAATAGCCCAAACTCCTGACCCGGGTTCTTTGTTGTTCGCCAGGTAGTAATATACATCACTGTCGGGGACCTCATAGTAAGGCGTGTAGGGTTGCACAACCTGCACCCAGGTTTGTCCCGGTTTCAAGGGGAATGGATTGCCTTCCGCGTCAACAAAGCGGATGGGGCGCAATTTCCCCGTTTCTCTTTCATAAGCACCGCTCTTGGTTGTCCAGAAAATCTCATACATTTGGCCATCCCGGAACAATAATGCGGGCATTTTGTTCATATAGAGCAGATTGATGTCAATGATGGTAGGAGTTACCACTTCATGGGTGGCAAATAACACCACTACATTCTCAAAAGCCAGTGGCTCACCAGTGAGACGATCTGTCATCTGTTCGAAAGTAGTCGCGTCTGCCCGATCCTGATAGCGCACATACGCCCCGGATTGTTCATCAAAATACCAATTGATCTGGTTCAGATAGGCATATTTCAACCAGATTCGGTTGGCTACCTGACCATTTTCAGGGGGTTCCTGTTGGAATGCCAGTCCATCCAGGCCAGCTTCTCCGATTTTTTTCTGGTTATTGTGGGCAATTTCTTCCAACTTGGTTACATCAATCATTGCTGAGTTGATATTGTCCGCATCCGAGCCATAAATATTGGTATAGCTGCCCAAATTGGAAACCACCTGTGAAGCACCGGAGGCCATTACAAGAAAACCATTGAAAAGTTTTCTGATACTTTCATAAGGCAAACGACCAGAGCGAATCGGGCCAACCAGGGTATTGTCCGTGATCGATCCAACATTACTACCATTTTGACTATTTCCCTCTTCCTCTTCTGGAATTGCAGGGTAATCGCCATAGAACATCGCCAGAAAACGGGTCATGCCTTCGCCAATATAGAGTTCAAACACAAATGGCGAAAAGGATAATCCCGCCTGCGGTCTTGAACTCACCGGGAAATTGGTGATAGAAACCAATGCAGGCGGTAATTCCAGATTATCGGGGTTATCGACAGGCAAGCCTGTCAATGGGTTGATTCCATCCGGAAAATTTTCTGGTCCAATTAATCCATCATTCTCATCTTCTTCGGCTGTGCTAGTTGTACTTGTTCCCGGGGCTTGCATATTATCCTCTGCAACCGCTGCAGAACTTACGGCTGTTACAGGGAAAAATGCAAATAAACCGGCCAGGAAGCTCAACAAGATTATGCCAGTTATTATCTTTTTCATTTTTACTCCAAATACCATCAACTTCAAAGAAACAACGAAGGTCAAACTTTTGACTCTATTTTATGACAATAATAGTCAAATTCACTTAACAAAATTGTAACCTACCCACAATATCACTTTCTCCCCTTATTAGAAACCCTCCAGACAATCTTTATGAAAGGTTTTTGCTATAATTCAAGCGGAGTCAAATTTTTCATGCCTATCAATTTTCAACAAATTCGAGTCGCTATCCAAAATTTCGCCCGCCAAGCCCCTACTCAAGCCAGATTTCGTGAGCAGCAATTAATGTTGGCTTTGGCCCAACTGGAGCATTGTGTCACAGAAGCTGAGGAATTTACCCAGAATATTCAATCGGCCTTTACAATCAACCCTGATTTACGTTGTGCCCTCCCGACCAAAGAAATCATGAATCATGTTTTTGATCCTGTGAAAACTTCCGAAGAAGTGATTTTGTTAGCTGCGGACGGTTCGCAAATCATCCCCAACCAACATTTAGCAGTCCAGTTCGGGGTGATTAATATCGGATCCATCCGTATGCAAAGCGGTGTAGTTCCCCAAACCAGCATAGAAAGTGACTTGCTTTATGCTGATGAAATCCTGACTGACCAGGGTTATCTGGTGGGAGAAGAGATCATCGCCTTAAGGCGTGATTACAAGGAACGCAGTCAGTTGCTAAAAGCGGCCTTGCAAGAAGAAAAACAAGTGATCACCTTAACCGATGGGCCTTTGGAATTGTTCCATCAAGGCCGTGAATCAGCAGAATACCAGCAGTTATTACATAATTATCTTGATACCTTATCAACCTTAGCCGATTATAAGATTCTCACCGCCGGGTATGTCGATAAACCACGCGGGGATTTGGTGATCCGGCTGTTGGAGTTGTCGACATTAACCGAAGAGCAACTAACCGATGCCGGGAAAATTCGACCACTTAAATCCTTAAGTGATGCTGACCTGTTTGGCGAACTTTTACTTCCCTCCCAGCGATCAGCTGTTTTCCAATTACATTCCGGCAATGCTAACCGCTTCCAGGGGGATTTATCCATCCACTTCTTCTATCTTAATGTTGGCAAGATTGGGAAACCTCAAATCGCCAGGGTTGAGTTCCCAGCCTGGTTATTGGGCGAACCGGGCAATGTTGATCTTCTTCATGAAAAAATTTTGGATCAATGTGCCATCATGGGCATACAAGCTTATCCTTACATCTTGCATCGTGCTCATGAGATTGCCACGGTCACTTATGCAGAACGAGAACACATCTTAGGGTTAATGCAGCAATCTCTTTTCAGTCAGGGGCTGGAACCTGGTCAAAAATCCTCTAAACAATTTCACAAAGACTTACCAGGAAAGACGAGGTAAAGAATGAAAGATCGACAGATAGGATTCTTATTACGTGCCAGCGTCAGTGGGTGTGTGGCTGGTTGTCGGGTTGCCTCCCTCGAGCACCCACAGTTGGGGGCGATGGTCAGTATCCATCCTTCACCCGACCTGACCATATATGGCTTAATCTACGATATGTGCATCGATGATGATGGCCTGGTACGGCAACTCGTCACTACCGAAAACATTAAACCTGAGGTGATTGAAGATAATCGTAATAATCGCACGGTTCCCTTAGAAGTGAGCATTGTGTTTGTCGGATACAAACAACAAAACCAATTCTTCCACTTATTGCCTCCCCGCCCTCCGCTTACCCTTGATGAAGTTTTCCTGTGCGATCAGGAAGAGCTTTGTCAATTCACTGCCAGTGAGCGATTTGGGTATTTCCGTCATGTTCTGCGTGGTCAGGATTACCCAACCGCTGAGCTGCTCGCCAGTCACCTGAAATTAGCGGCAAAAGCCCACCAACAGCAACAAAATACTAAATGGATAAACGCCGCCATACAGGAATTGATCACCCTCTTACGAGATGATTACACCACCCTGATGAATGTATTAGGCGCATTAGCAGACGCAAAACTGACCCGAAAGGAGAGTTGAGATGGCTATCAAAGCAGGATCAACCATCGGTTATGTCGTTGGAGGAGGACTCAAGAATAACATCAATGTCCGCCTCACCATCTCCCCCAATGAGGTGCAGGAGGGAAGTTTTGTAGTCATTGAAGATGGCAACATTAATTTTTATGGTCTGATTGTTGACCTACAGCTCGGCAGCACTGATCCTCGCTTTGCGGATGAACAAAGTGAGCTGAGGTTCCCCAAACACCTTTCCTCTTTATTACACGGTCAGACCCTCTTTACCAACTTGGAAGTCATGCCCATTCTGATGTTGGATAAAGGACCAGACCTTGGCTCTCAGGAGTATCCAGAATGGCGCAGACAAAACCCGAACGAAAATCCCAACCCCATCCCGGTTAAAACTATCCCCTCCCACCATGCCCTCGCCCGCACTGCCAACGCCGATGATATTGCCCAAATTTTTGGTGATCCAACCAAAAAAGGAAACTTTGTGGTGGGCACTACCCGGGAACAAAACCATCCAGTCGCCCTCAATCTGGAAAAATTCATTCAGCGCTCTGCCGGGATCTTTGGTGCAACCGGTACAGGTAAATCCTTCCTTACGCGCATCATTCTGGCGGGTTTGATCCAACACAACCTGGCATCTCTACTGGTATTTGATATGCACAACGAATATGGCTTTGATGACACTGCTTCAGACACCAATCAAAAGGTGGTCGGGTTGCGTACAAAATTCCCTGCCAAAGCGAAAGTGGTCGGCTTAGGGGCTGGCAGTTCCATTAGAGGAAATAGTGCGGACTTTAACCTGCAATTAAAGGAAGAAGATATATCCCCGGAAGATATTCTCATGCTTTCAAGAGAATTAAATCTTCGTGAAACTTCCGCGGCAACATTGGATGCGCTATTTCATTCATTTGGTGAAAAGAATTGGTTTCATGAATTTAAACATTTAAAAAATGGTGCAGTTATAGAAAATGAGGATGGAAAGAAAATCCCTGCGCCAAATAGTGTTGCTTATTGGGCAAACCAAAACGGTGCAAATGTGATGGCATCTGAAGCACTCCACAATAAATTAAGCCGATTATTTAACCTACCCTATATTAGCCAGAATCCTCCTGGCAGTCCCCTGGAAGATATGATTCGTTATCTTGAACAAGGCAAGCACATCATCCTCTCCTTTGGAAACCACGAAAGTGATCTGGATTATCTGCTGGTTACCAATTTATTGACTCGAAAGATTCGCCAGGCCTGGGAGAAAAAGACCAACGACTTCCGCAGTGGTAAAGGTAAACAAGCTCCCCAACCACTGGTCATTGTGGTAGAAGAAGCCCATAAGCTGCTCAACCGTGAAATGTCCAGCCAGACCACCTTCAGTACAATTGCCCGTGAAATGCGTAAATATTACGTAACCTTACTGATCATAGACCAGCGTCCGTCTCAGATTTATGATGAAGTCATGTCTCAATTAGGCACCCGTGTCAGTGGCTGGTTGGGTGACGATGATGATATCTCTGCCGTGTTGAGCGGTTTGGCTGGCCGGGATGCTTTACGTGGAATGTTGTCACGCCTGCAACCCAAAGAAGAAGTGCTAATGTTGGGTTGGGGAGTACCGATGCCAATCCCCTTGCGTTCCCGCCGCTATGATCAACAATTCTGGCAGGATCTGCTTGGAAAGGAAGACTTTAATCAAAAATCCACTGATGATTTGATTAAATCTTTGGGATTTGAACCATAATTTTCAAGGTTATCTAACCATACGAATGGTTGAAAACTAAATATTTCTGGTTACAATCAAATTTACCCATTCCTATTGTAGGAGAGAGAGATGTTTAGAAATAAATCCATTTTGTTAACCCTGGTTGTTGTGATCCTGAGTTCGTTGGCATGCTCTATTCCATTCGGTGATTCCGGATCGCCGGAAGGAAATATCGCTGAACAAGCCGCAACAGCGGTCGCTGGCACGTTAACCGCTTTAGCTCCCGTTCTTGAACATTCTCCAGAAATAGAAGAAGACCCCCCCGTAGAAACCCCGGAACCCGACGTCATTCCAACCGATATGATAGCAGACCCTGTACCTGTGATCAAATCGACCCCGGATGAATTGCGTATCGCGATGGCAGATTCCGATGGAAACTTACTGATCTGGCAGGAAGGAGGAAGCCTTACTGAAATTGTTGGGAGCGGTAGTGTTTCCGACCTGGTACTTTCTCCGGATGGAGAATGGATTGTGTATACAACCTCCACCTCTGATGGAATCGTGATAGAACTTTGGGCAATTAAATTCGACGGAAGTGATCAGAAATTACTCGTTACACACGATGATTTCATGGCGATGCCTATCCACCCGGATTTCGCTGGTTCAACCATTGTGACAATTGCCCCTTATATGATGGATTTTATCCCCGGTACACATACATTAGTGTTTAATACCTATCCCCAATTCGAAGGACCTGGTCTGATGGATAATAAAGACCTCTGGTACATCGATGTAGATACTGGGGAACGCCGATCATTTCTAAGCCCAGGTCAAGCGGGCCATTTTTATTTCAGTCCGGATGGGACTCAAATGGCATTGGTGACCCCTGACCGTATCGATTTGATTAACACCGATGGTAGTAACCGTCGATTTGGTGTGTTGACCTACCCATTTGTGCTTACCTATAGTGAATATGCTTTCCATGCCAACCCCATTTGGGCAGCTGACAGCTCATTCCTGCGAGTGATTATTCCTCCACAAGATTCCCTTGGGGATCCATCTGCTCCCACAAATATCTACCACCTTCCTACCGACGGAAGCCCAGCATCCTTGTTAACTTCGGTCATCGTAGCCCCCTTACAAAGAGCCATGCTGGCTCCTGACGTTAGTCACTTTGCCTTTATTGAAGAGATTGGCGATCCAGGGGATGGAAATTATTCATTGAAATTATCAGATCTCTCAGGGGGAACCCCTGTCGAATTTTACTCCGGTTCACTCGGTTTTGGTTCCTGGGCGCCTGATTCCAGCCATTTTTATTTCTACCAGTCTACCCCAAACCAATACTTCATCGGGCAACGAGAAGATCCAGGCGTGATAGGAATTGATTCCCCCTATGTCATGGATTTTGATTGGATAACATCCGATCGTTTTATCTTCAAATCTCAATCTGGAGATAACGTGGAACTTCAGATAGGAACTCTTTCCTCGCCTTCTACCTTAATTGCCAATCTAGGTTCCGGACCACATTTTGCCCAGTATGATTTTGTTCATCCTTAAATAAAAAGAGGCTGATCTTTTTAGAAATCAGCCTCTCAACTTCCTACCAAACATACCATAACGTAAGTGCAACGATTACCCCCAAAATAACACCACCCACTACCTGGGCTGGTGTATGCCCCAGCACTTCCTTGAGTTGTTCCATTTCTATGGGCTCACCCCGCAATAACTCTTCAAAAATCTGGTTAATTTTTTGAGCGTGAATTCCAGCCTGGCGGCGTACTCCGGTGGCATCGTAAACCACAATCATGGAGATGGCAAAGGCTACCGCAAAAATGGCTGAATCAAACCCATAATTCAAACCAGTTGAAATCGTAACAGACACCATTAAGGAAGAATGGGTACTGGGCATCCCACCGCTGCTGAACCATAACCCCCAATTGATTTTTCTATTGATAAGATATTCCATTGGTACTTTTAAAAATCCACCAAAAAACCAGCTGATCAGCCCGGCAAAAAGAACCTGATTTCTCGATAATTCTTCAAACATTAATTGGTTTATTCTTCCTTGTTGTTTAGGTTGTCCAATCGGATTTGTTGCACCCTCAATTCAGCAGATTCGAGCAAAGAAGAGCATCGTAATGACAAAGCCTGCCCCCGTTCATATAAAGCTAATGAGTTCTCCAGGCTGAGTGTTTCACTCTCCAGGCGATTAACGATCTCTTCTAATTCTGAAAATGCCTGTTCGTAACTGAGTTCTTCTACAGATGTTTTTTCCATTCGGTACTCGCTTTCTTAACCATCAGGATGGCAACCCGACTATTTTAACATAAAGCCTTACTTATTTATATTGATTTGCTTAATTTTAGATTCAAGTTCACCATCCACTAATTGAACTCTTATCTGATCACCAATTTCAACCTGCTTGACGGAACTTACAATCTTTCCATTTGGATCCGTAACAATAGCATAACCTCGCTGTAAAACATTTTTAGGATTGACTGATTGCAGGCGGGCACTGACCCCACCCAACCTTGAAGAAGAAAGAGAAAGCTTGTGTGACAAGATATGATTCATACGAATCGAAACTTCATCAAGTCTTTGCTGGTCATTATGAATGCGGTTGAGCGGCGAAAGAAAATTAAGTCGGGATTTTTCCGAGAGCAATTGTTGTTTATTCTGTTGGATTTTGTACCCCATCAGATCATGCAATATCGTCTGCAATCCGGAAAGACCAGCCAACAAATCCTCTTTGTCAGGCGTCACCACAACAGCAGCTCCTGTCGGTGTAGGAGCACGATAATCCGCGGCGTAATCAGCCAGGGTGGTATCCGTTTCATGTCCAACACCGGTTATCACAGGGATTCTCGATTCTGAAATCGCTCTGACCACCCGTTCATCATTAAATGCCCACAAATCTTCCATGGAGCCGCCGCCGCGAGCCAGAATGATCACATCAATATCTTCAATCTTGTTCAATTCTCGCAGTGCCTGCACAATTTTCGGGGGAGCTTCATCTCCCTGAACCATGGTAGGTGCTAACACGACTTCCACCAGGGGAAATCTGGTTTTAATCGTGTTCAAGATATCCTGTAAGGCTGCACCAGTGGGTGAGGTGACAATCCCCAGTTTTTTCGGTTGAGAAGGTATTTCCCGTTTTCTTTCGGGGTCAAAAACGCCCTCAGCTTCCAACTTCGCCTTTAAGCGCATAAATTCCTGAAAAAGATACCCTTCGCCAGCCATGCGAACAGCGTCAACGTACAATTGATAGTTCCCACCTGCTTCATACACACTCACATTGCCATGAACTTCCACCGCCATGCCGGTTTCCAGAGTGGCTTGTAGTCGCATGGCATTTTGTCGCCAAATCACACAGCGTATGGTGGCAGTGTTGTCCTTTAAGTTGAAATAAATGTGTCCTGAGCTGGGCTTGGAAAGGGTGGAAATCTCCCCTTCGACCCAAACATCACGTAAGATTTCATCACTTTCCAACAAAGCACGCAGATACTGGGTCATTCCACCGACGGTTAGAACGCGCGGGCCAAATAAATTCATTTGTTCAAACATAAAATTAAGAATACCGAACAAGCCCTTCGCTGTCAACAAAAATTGTGTTGCTGCTCATGAGAAATTATCGTTTTTGAATGCACTTCACAATGATTCTCCCTGTTTTCTGCTACAATGAACTTATTACAAAGAAAGGAATCCAATGGATTTTCTTTGGTCTCCCTGGCGTATGCATTACATCAACAACAAATCAGATGAACCTCAATGTGTTTTTTGCCATGCAGTAACACAATCCACGGATTCAGATTATCTGATTCTCCACCGGGGGAAAACCGCCTTCATTATCCTCAACCGCTTTCCCTATACCAGTGGGCATCTGATGGTTCTACCTTACCAGCACCAACCTTCCTATGAAAATTTGGATTGCGAAACACGCTCGGAAATGATGGAATTGATCAATACAGCCACTGCTGTTATCCGCAAGGTGTATCATCCGGATGGCTTCAACCTGGGGGCTAATATCGGGGAGGATGCAGGTGCAGGGATTGCCCCCCATTTCCATTTCCATATCGTTCCACGATGGCGGGGGGATAGTAATTTCATGTCGGTTACCTCCAACACACGCGTCTTACCGGAGGACCTGCAAGTCAGCTATCAACGATTAAAGGCTGCCTGGGAGCAAATGGTAAATTAGAATGTTGGTTTGAGGGTAATAAATCGATAAAGCACAAAAAAGACCCGGCTTGAGCCAGGTCTTTTCTATAATAATCCTTTTATTACTTCAAATTTTCTGCATAATGGCAGGCTACGAAATGGTTTGGAGCCAGTTCGCGTAATTCGGGTTCGACTTTGGCGCAATCCTCTTTCGCGAATGGACAGCGTGGGTGAAACCGACAACCAGAGGGTGGGTCAATCGGGTTGGGAATTTCTCCTTCCGGCATGGGTGTTGTTCGGCGATCATGCGGATTCGGTACCGGAACAGCCGCCATTAAAGCTTGCGTATACGGGTGCATTGGGGTGGAATAAACATCCCGCAGATGGCCAATCTCGGCAATCTTACCCAGATACAAAATCGCAATATTATCGCAAATGTATTTGGCAGTTGCTAAATCATGCGTAATAAACATATAGGTCAGGTTCAACTCATTCTTTAGCTGCACCATCAAATCCAACAACAACGCTCGTACGCTGACATCCGCCATGGCAATCGGTTCATCCGCCAGAATCAAATCCGGATTGGTGATCAAAGCCCGGGCGATCACCACTCGTTGTCTTTGTCCGCCAGAAATCTGGTGCGGATACTTGTTGAAATAGAATCTGGCTGGGGTAAGCCCAACTTTCTCCATCATTTCCATGGTGATATCGCGGTGTTGTGCAGCTGTTTCTGGATAATGAATCGTTAATCCCTGCATCACGGACTCCCCTAATGACATACGGGGATTCATTGAAGCCAAAGGATCCTGAAAGATTACCTGCATTCTTCTGCGTAATTTCCGCAATTCTTCATGATGTAATTTGGACAAATCAATCCCATCAAAAAGAACTTCCCCTGAGGTTTTCGGTTCCAGACCAATCGTCACGCGACCAATGGTGGTTTTTCCACTACCACTTTCCCCTGCCAGTCCTAAAACTTCGCCTTTGCGAATATTAAAACTGACACCATCCACTGCATGTACATACTTTTGCTGTTTGGCAAAAACCTGATCAATGAAACTGGTTTGAACCGGAAACCATTTTTTCATGTCCTTGACATCAACAAGATATTCACTGTTTTTCTTTGTTTTTGATTCACTCATTTGAACACCTCTGTTGAAATAGTCTCTTTTTCGGAGTGATCCTGATACAACCAACATTTCACAAATCGCCCAGGTTCAGGGCTCAAAAGATCAGGTTCATGTGTTTCACAAATCGGCATCACTTTCGGGCAGCGTGGGTGGAAGCGGCAACCACGGGGGGGATGTGTCAGGTTTGGCGGTTCGCCTCCCATTTTGAAAAGCTCTTCTCGCTCATTCAGCTTAATCGTGGGAACTGAGTGCAATAATCCCTTCGTATAAGGATGTTGAGGATTGTCAAAAATCTCTTCCACCGTTCCAAGTTCAACAATATGACCGGCATACATTACTGCCACACGGTCAGCTAATTCTGCCACCAACGCGATGTTATGGGTAATAACCAACAAAGATACTCCAAACTCATCACGTACATCTTTCAATTGGTCAGCCAGTTTAGCTTCCACAATTACATCTAAAGAGGTGGTGGCTTCATCAGCAATAATCAGGTTAGCATTCAACACCAACCCCAATCCAACCATCACGCGCTGGCGCATTCCACCAGAAAGTTGGTGCGGATAACTGGTGATACGATTGGATTGAATCCCTAATTTTTGCAACAATATTTTCGCGCGATCCAGGGCTTGTTCCATCCTGGTTTTTGGTTCATGAATTTGAATCGCTTCTACAATATGCTCATCCACCCGTTGAACTGGATTCAACGAGGTCATCGGATCCTGAAAAATCATGGACACTTTACGGCCGCGAAAATCACGCATTTGATTTTCATCATAGGTCATAATATCTTCACCTTCGAAGATCAAATGGCCATTGCTGATGTATCCTGGTGGTTGGATCATACGCATCAACGCTTTTCCCATGGTGCTCTTTCCACAACCACTCTCACCAACCAGCCCTAAAATTTCACCTTTTAAGATATCAAAAGAAATTCCGTCCACGGCACTTACAGGGCCAAGGCGGGTTTCATATGTCACCGAAAGGTCTTTTATTTGCATTAAAACTTCTTTATCATTCATAATATTACCGCTCCGCCAATTTCGGATTCAGTATTTCGGAAAGGCTTTCGCCTAACATACTGAATGATAGTGTGACCAGTGAGACCATCAAACCAGGATAGGTGATTAACCACCAGGCTCTTCGCAAATAATCCTGCCCACGTGCCAGGTCTATTCCCCAGTCCGGTGTGTCTGGTGGCAAGCCAAAACCAAGGAAGCTTAATCCTGCTTCCGTAAGAATGGCATCACCAACATTTACCGAAAAGATGATCACCACCGAAGGAATAACATTCGGGAAAATGTACTTTCGCAGAATAGTAAACCAGCTCGTACCAAGACTTCGGGCAGCTTCTACATAAAGCTCTTCTTTCACTTGCAAAGTTTGGCCACGCACAATTCTAAAATAAGTAGGCACATACAACACTGCGATTGACACAATAATATTCCCTATACCCGGACCCAGGACAGCTGCAATCGAGATTGCCAAAATCAAGCCAGGGAAGGAATAGAGACTATCCATTAATAAAGTTAATACCCGGTCAAGTGGTCCGCCAATGAACCCACTGAACAAACCCAAGGGTACACCAACTATAAAAGATACCAGTGCTGAACTAAGCCCAACGATTAAGGCGATCCTTGTTCCCCAGATAATTCGGCTGAAAACATCCTGACCGATCTGATTGGTTCCCATGATGAAGCCTTTGCCGCGTTCTTCCAGCAAAGTACCTGCCACGTGCAAGGTCGGGTAGGCATCCAAAGATTCACCCAATACATCCGGGGCGATCACAAATCCATCGATATCACCAACCACCAACGCGTCCAAGCCTTCTTCCATGGTTTCATAACGCCGCTGACGGGGTTGATATCGAACCCCTTCCGGTGCTTCATCATTTAATTCGGTCAATACTTCTCGTAACGCCTGGCTGGCTGGGCTGCCGATGATAAACCCAATATTATTAGTTCGATCAGCGATATCAATCAAACTAATCTCTCCCTTTTCAGCGAGTGAAACCAGGATATATTCAGAAGGTACCTGACCAGGTGCTAAGAGGGATGGCCCAACTTCAGCTTTAGGATCATGCGGTGAAAACCATTGAGGAAAAATACCAACAAGAATAATAAAAGCCAGAAGAACACCACTGATGGCTACAAACCACCAATCACCCCCATACCACTTTCTGGCGATAAACAAGCGGCGCACAAAACCGACTCGATCGAGATCTAGCATCCATTCGGGAACTTCATTTACATCTTTTTGTTTATTTTTTTCAGTTTCCATAATTATTCTCTACTTTGTTTTATCCTAATAACGGATGCGTGGGTCTACTAAGGCATATAAAATATCCATGATGAGACTGACAAACGCTACAAACATCGCAAATACCCCAATGGTGGCTTGCACAGCTGTGTAATCACGCAACTGAATACGTTCCACCAGATACCTCCCAACACCTGGCCATGAGAAGGTGGTTTCAGTCAACACAGCACCAGCCAGGAGAATTGCAAACTGTAGCCCAAGCAAGGTCATGATTGGGATAAATGTATTCCGCAATGCATGTTTGTATGCTAAACGATTTTCTGGCAATCCGCGTGCTCGGCCAGCTGTAATGAAATCAGATTGCAACATCTCAATCATGTTTACACGGGTTAACCGGACAAACACACCTGACAATGCAAGTCCTAGTGTTACGGATGGCATTACAAGATGCAACAATACAGAACCCAAAGCTGCCCAGTTCTGCGTCAGAATAGAATCAATCACATAAAAATTGGTGATTGCTTCAAACTTTGTCATCATCAAGGTGTCCATGCGACCAGCAAGGGGAAATAAAGGAATCCTTACTGAAAACAAAATTTGAAACATCAAACCCATGAAGAATACAGGTATCGAATAAACTGCAATACTCAATAAACGAATAATAAAATCAATTGGCTTTTTCCGATTTTTGGCTGCATAAGCACCAGAAAAAATACCGATCAATGCAGTCAATGTAATTGCAGGAATTGTCAATTCAATCGTTGCCGGAAGACGTTCTCCCAACTCGTCACGAATGGGACGTTCACCCTGTGTCAAGGCATTACCAAAATTAAAGGTAACCATATCCCACAGGAATTCAAAATACTGAATATGTAAAGGTCTGTTTAAACCAAGCCTTTCACGAATGGCATTTGCTTGTTCTTCGCTAACTCTGGGTCCTAATTGTGATCGAATTGGATCGCCAGGCAGGACCCTCATGATGAAGAATATCATCGTGACAAGAATCAACACCATCGGGATCGTCAATAACAATCGGGTGATAATAAATCTTCTTAAAGATGCCGACATCGCTAACTCCAA
>CAYSFA010000005.1:28703-44555 GCA_964430025.1 uncultured Anaerolineaceae bacterium
ATAACAATCGGGTGATAATAAATCTTCTTAAAGATGCCGACATCGCTAACTCCAAATTTGGAAATAAAAAGGGGGCAAGGTTTCCCTCGCCCCCAGTAATGCTTCTTGCTACCTGAGAATCAGTTCTTCAAACTTTTACTTACTCTCAGATCTCACTAACTCCAACTACTTGAGGGCATCCCTTTTAGTAAGGATATGTGTGATTGAAGACCATATAGCGCAAGGCTGGTGCATCAACTTTATCAACAGTCACGCCATCTACTTCCATCAATCGAATTGCTTCTACTGGTCCTAAGGTTCTCCACGCAACGTCAATCTCACCTGTTTCAATTGCGTTTGACATGGTGGTTGGATCAGCAAAATAGCGAATAATAACATTCGGGATTAATGGAGCTTCACCCAGATATTCAGGATTTGCTTCCAAAACCATTTGCTGACCTGGTGTGTGGGATACCATTCTGTATGCACCAATACCATCAAGGTTTTCGGGGAACTGGACAAGGGCATCAGCAGCAAAGTCATTCGGGTTAGAAACCACAAACGGGGCTGTTGCGGCTAAGGCCGGGAAGAAACCGAAGGTTGATTTGAGGTTGTAGGCAACTGTTAATTCATCGACAGCTTCCACATCTTCAACATACAACTGGATCAAACCAGAAACCTGACCTTCAAGGCTATCCAGGCGATTCCAGGAGTCCACATAGGTCTGGGCAGTCACTGGAGTACCATCAGAGAATTTCAACCCTTCTTTGAGGGTGAAGGTGTAAGTCAAACCATCTTCGCTAACTTCTGGCATAGCAGCGGCTGCACCAGGTACTAATTCTGAAGTACCAGGGGTGTAGGAAAGCAGTGCCATACCGGTGTTTTTGATGATTTCCCAGTCATGGGTTGCGTATGCATCTGCTGAATCAAGGCTGTTTACCTCATCGGTGGTACCAATGATGATAGTGTCTGCGCTGCCAGAAGCTGGGCTTGCACCTTCACCAAAGGAGAGAACGTGGTAGTTGAACTCAAATGGAGCACCAACCACTACGCCTTCTACGCCATCACGATAGGAAACAAATTCTGGTTCCCAGAATAATGGAATGGTAGGAACATCAGTTGCGTAGAGATCACCAATTTGTTGGTAAAGTAATTCGCGTTCAGCCGGATCCGAAGAGGAGGCAGCTGCCAGTAACAAGGCGTCCATTTCTTCGTTACAATAGTTGACACCATTGTCTGGTGATTGTAAACAAGAAGCAAATGGGGAAAGCCAGTTTTCAGGATCAGCAAAATCCGGGAACCAACCTAACATGAAGAAAGGAAGTTCGCCAGCAACGAAACCGTCAACATACTCTGCCCAGTTCATGCTTTTGAGATTAACAACAATAACGCCGGTCTCTTCCAACTGTTCTTTGATAACCTGCATAACGTCAGCGGTGGTGGTTCCATAATGTTCTGGAGGGAACCAAAGGTCAAATGTAAATGGATTGTCTTCGGTATAGCCTTCACCTTTGACTAATTCGATAGCCAAATCGAGGTCACGGGTACCAAACATATCCAGGAATGGTTCTGTGGCATATGGATATCCGGTTGGAACCATGTGATAAGCAGGGATATTACGACCTTCGAATACACGGTCAACGATTACTTCACGGTCAATAGCGGCGGCTACTGCTTCACGTAATGGGGCTGTCCATAAGAATTCTCGGTCAGGAACACCAGCAGGTTCTTCAGCGGCTGGTTCTTCTGCCACTGGTTCTTCAACAACTGGTTCTTCAGCTACAGGTTCTTCCACAGCGGGTTCTTCTGCGACTGGTTCTTCAACAACGGGTGCAGCTGGTTGGCAGGCGACTAAGAGCATGCTAGCAACCAGTAACACAAAAATAACGCTTAATAGCGATTTTGATCTCATTACTTCCTCCTTGACAAATTTAATTGATTAACTGAAAAACTTGGGTAAAAAGATTTGGTCTATAAATAACATCACCTCCAGAAAAATTGGGATACAGTTGGAATTTTGTTAGATTTGTTAATTCAAGCACCATCCAGGACATTTGTCAATACCGGATTGGATAATTATCACCTGGTCATTCGGTTGGGTGAAACAGTGATTCCATAAAAATCACTCAAAAAAACCGCTTTAAATTATGTATGCTTGACAGGCTGATTTCCTACAAGTATAATTTTTTATACTCCATGGGAGTATATCTATTCAGATGTGAGGGGAAAAATGAATCCCCAGGTAACAGGAATCTTATGCAATTATCAGATGAAAAAGCAAAAGAAAAACTTCTCCACCGTCTTAGAAGGATCGAAGGGCAAATTCGCGGCGTGCAATCCATGCTTACTGAAGAGCGTGATTGCCGTGAGATCATACAACAATTAAGTGCAATTCGTTCTGCTGTACAGGGCGTGAGCGTTCTGCTTATCGAGGATTATATGTCCGATTGTTTTTTGAATCTGGAAGATAAAACGCAACAGGATCGCGAAGATCTACTAAAAGACTTAATACAATTATTAGGAAAGAATTCCTGAGGGAGAGAAATGGCACAAGCAAAAATTATTTGGCAACCAGGCGGCAAAACTTTCATCGGAATTGATTCAACCAATCATTCCGTTGTTTTATCCACCCCAGCGGAAGGCGTCGGGATGAAACCCTCAGAGCTGCTCCTCGTTGCTGTCGGGTCATGCACTGCTGTGGACGTGGTGAATATTCTGGAAAAGAAACGCTTTCAATTAAACAGCCTGGAAATAGTTGTCTCCGGGGAGCAGGATAATGATCCCCCCTGGACCTTCCGCAAAATTCACATTCACTACAAATTTCAAGGAGCGGAACTAACCGACAAAGCCGTAGAGCAAGCTATTCAACTTTCCGAAGAAAAATATTGTTCAGTTTCAGCAACGGTTCGAGCAACTGCAGAAATAACCACTTCCTTCGATATTTTCTAGCCCTTAATTCAAATCTGCCGGGCTGACGCCTAATTCATCCGGCATGATTGAAAAACCTTTCAATGCCTCAAAGGTGAGATATTTTCCTGCTAGTGCTGGCGTATTGCTGCGTAAAGTTTCAAATAAATAGGTGTAACTGGTCAGCACTCTCATTTTCCAATTGAGGTTCAGGTTGCGGGCAACCTTCTGGATGCTGTTCCCATCCTGTCCTTCTATTTCAATAAATTTCCCATAAGGCAGCTCATCCAACACCACCAAAGTACCCAGAAGGGAATAGGTGGTACGGTATTTTTCATACTCCATGACCACCTCATAACCTAACCCTTCCAATAATTCACGGGTACGCTCGAAATCATCCACCAGCACCTCAATCTCCTGGCGGATGCTGACTGGTTTTCCCATTTCCGGTGCCCCCTTAAAAGTCAGGATATTTTCATTATCTTGTCGTAAGCGTAATACCTGATGTAAATTGCGTAATTTCTGGTCGGCACTATCAAAACGAAGATTCTTCTCGAAAGTGCGTTCCTGCACCAATTTACCCCCCAACTCAAGAATCTTGGCAGCAATATCCTCTAATGATAGAACATAAAACTTGACTTCAATTTCTACTTCACTGGAATTTTTCATCCTGATCCTTTTGGTTCTTTCTCTTTTACTAGGTAAAAATATCCAAAAACAAATATCAATACTATCAGGTTCATCACAATGCGAAACGGCCAATTATAGAAAGCAATACTGCTTTTCGAAAAAGCCAGGTAATCAACCCACCAACCAACGGAGAGAAGCCCCACACATATCTGTATATAAAGCGAGCTCCAACTTAATCGCAACCATCCCACGATTACACCGATGGTAGCCGCAATCCCTACAAAGATGCCGGTAAGCAAACTATACCAGGGTCCTGGAAAAACTTCATATTTTTGCAAAAGCTCCCATTGGAAAAAACTTTGGTACACCCGCAACCAACCCATGATTGCGATAATCCCAAGGAAAAAAATGATCAATTTATACAAAAAAGGTCGTTTCTTTTTAGGCAAAGGTCTGCTCCTACCGAAATTGTACTCCATGAAAGATTAACTACTTAAATTTTGAAACTTCGAATTGCGGGTGGGATTTAACGGTCCGGCAAAAATTGAATTTCCCACAAATGTACATGAGCAGGTTCATCATTGTTGAGGTTGCTAACCCGTACCTCCACCCGGTCGATCATGTATTGTTCCCCTAGAACCATGATAGCATATCGTGGATTCGCTTCTTCTTCCAACTCCTGAGAAAAACTTAACCCTATTTGATTGCCTGTAACCATTAGGTCAGCTTCAATCCGGGTTGCCTCTCCACCCACGCGAAACCGGATTTCTTCTATTGGCCGTGGTTGTGCAAACTCGATCACAATCCTGAGCGGATTGGCCTCCCAGGTGCGTGCCAGGGTGGTACGATCCCCATCGAAAATATGGAAGATCTCTCCCATATCCAGGGCTGAATAAGACACAAGCACTTCTTCTCCATCCTGTAAAACCGCCTTTCCTTTCCGCAATTCTCTTCTCGTTGCCAGTTCGGCTGCGAAAATTTCTGTGATATTGTCCACATAAGCAACCTGAATAAAATGGAATCCCGGGGTGCCATCGGGATAGGGGATTACCTCATTCACTCTCACATTTGTGAATTTTCCACTCTCCTCCATTCTTTGTACTTCTTCGGAAACCATGATGAAAATAGTGTCTTCGTCCAATGGCTTGTATTCAGTAATAAACCCTTCAATACTGCCCATTTCAAACGGAACCGGATCATCAAAGAAGAATCTCGCCAAAACATCCGCTCCATTCGTCCAGGTTGAAGTAAGGTAGAAATCTTTGTTTGGATCATTTTCTAAAGCTTCTTCTATCTTTCCAAAAACCTGCCTGGCTCCAAATTGCATGCCATACAATCCGTAGTTGGTGAACCAGGTGGGTCCGTTTTTCAAGGCATCTACCAGCATGCGGATATTTAAGAGGGATAACACCACAAATACGATAATGCCAAATACAGTGAACTGGTTGGGCAGCCAATTCTTCATTGGTTGAATTTTCTGCACCAGCCACTCCCAGCAAGTTTTTACGCCTATGGTGGTTAACAAAGTCGCCGGGATCACCATGACCAATGCTCTGGTAATTCCCAACCCGACCAAAGCTGCTCCAGCCGGGGCAGCCAGCAAGGCGATGAACACCACTCTGGCATAACTTTGTTTGAAATTTCTTACACACCAGATTAACCCGATCAATAGAAACGGAAGAGCAGGCTGCCAAAGATGACCATATCCTTTCATCAGGTGTCGCTGCAAATCCACCTGGTTCGGAATAAACCAATAATATGGATTAAATCCACTGATGTATTCCCGCAAAAAAATCACTAGCTTTTCTGTTGCTGCAATGTTTTGCACCCAATAAGAGCCTAAAATTTCAAGATGACGAATAGATTCGCCGGGATAATTCATAGAAAAACGAATAAATGGAATTAATAACGCGATCCCTACAATGAGAGCCTTAAAACCTGTTTTTCTGTGTTGCCAGTGGTATTTGAAATCACTAATTAAAAATCCAAATAAGGTCACCGCCACAATAACCCGCATGGGGCTATAACTATAAAAAGCGAGGGCGGTGAAAACCACCGCCAGGTAGAAATATTTCGGATTCTTCAAACGATAAAGCAGGTAACTACACAAAAAACCGGCATAAAAACTTACTGCCATGCTCGTTTCAAAAGCTGTGCGGGAATGTAAAAACCAGGCTGGCATGAGGGAAAGCACCAAAATTGCCAGCCAACCCCAATTTTTACCCAATACCTGATTGATGAACAACCCTATTCCCATGGCTGCCAACAAACTGATCAGAACCGAAGTGATACGCGTCACCCAGATCGCTTTGCCAAACAACATCAAGGGCAGCACCTGGGCATATACAGAGACTCCCAGGTTATATTGGCCACCATTTGTAAAAAATGTAGGAAAAAACTCCCCATAAGGGCTGTAAAATTGATCCCGGATCAAATCAGCGGCGTGCACACTCTGAATGGCTTCATCACTGAAAAAATAGATCGGAAATACTTCAATGCCAATCACCCGAACAAGGAAATACACCACAATTGCTAAAAGAAACGCCAACCTGGTTCGAGATTTGAAAAAATCCACCTTTAGAGGTTTTCGGGCAATCCCTTTCCCCCGTATTTTTGATTTTCTCCTCAGGAATGGATTGCCTTGTTCGTCGAGCAAAGCATAATCAATCACCAGTTCACTGTCAGGAGGAACATCAACCTTCAATAAAAGCCGATTCTCCTCATTTGTCTGGCTAACAATCTTAGGCTTTAAAACGTGTTCACCTTCCTCGCTCACAATCTAGATTATAGCATTTGCAGTACTTCAAAAATACCTGCTCCTTTTCTCAAAAGATGATGTTAAACGGTAGGATTCACGACGTTCATCGTGCGTAAAATCGTTCACAAGGCGTTTTTCCGGATCAAATACTGATACAATAACACCAGGTAACTCATCTACTGAGTCTGAATAACTGAACCAGGTAGAAATACAATCAAAAGCAGGTATTATGAGTGAAGAAATTACCCCCGAAGTATTCAATCATCTAGTCACATTGGCAGCCCTGGAACTGGACGAAAAACAGGCATCCTATTTACGCCGTGAACTAAATCAACAATTGAAAGCCATACATGAATTGGAAGCCATTCCTCTCAATGAGGAAATACAAGTTACTACCCATGGCATTTCTTACAATAAAGAAATCAGCCCAGCCTTCCGAGAGGACGTTTGGCATCCCCATTCCAACACTGAAGAGATCTTAGCACAAGCACCGCAAGTGGAAGATCACTATATCATCGTCCCCGATATTCCCCACGAGAAACTGGATTAAGCCATGCAACTATGTGACCTTTCAGCCCACGAATTATTAGCTTTATTAAATAAAAAAGAGGTTTCTGCCCAGGATGTAGTCCAGAGCAATCTCGATCGCATTGCTGCTGTCGATGGCAGACCTGGCAGTCTGGATGCTGGTGAAGAAAGCGAACAGGATCGCAAGCAAGTTCACGCTTTCATCTCTGTCACAGCTGATCATGCCCTCCAGCAAGCCAAACAAATCGATAAGAAACGTGCCAATGGTGAAAAACTTGGCTCTCTGGCAGGATTACCTTTCTCCGCCAAAGATGTTTTTTGTGTCAAAGATACTTACACCACGGCTGCTTCTAAAATTTTGGCTAATTTCAAAGCTCCTTACACTGCCACCACCGTCGAACGATTACAAAACCAGGATGCGATCATGTTGGGGAAGGTTAACCTGGATGAGTTCACCTATGGGTCATCCAATGAATCTAGTGCTTTCCAGCCCTGCCCTCGCAACCCCTGGGATACCAGTCGCGTGCCCGGAGGTTCATCCGGAGGAAGTACTGCTTCGGTAGCTGCCGGAGAAGTTTCGCTATCCTTAGGTACCGACACTGCCGGCTCTATTCGCCAACCTGCCGCCTTTTGTGGAGTGGTAGGCGTTAAACCTACCTATGGGCGTGTCTCCCGTTATGGAATTATCGCTTTTGCCTCCTCGTTGGATTGCCCCGGGCCAATTGCCCGCAATGTGACCGATGCAGCCCTTATGCTGCAGACTATTGCCGGAGCAGATCCTCACGACAGCACTGCTGCCAACGTGCCAGTACCGGATTATCTTGCCACCCTCGAGCAAGGTGTAAAAGGTAAACGTATCGGGTTATCACCAGACTATTTTCAGATCAGTTTTATGGACGCGGAAACAGGTGAGATCATGCGTAAACCGGTGGAGGAAGATATTCGCACTGCGGTTTATCATGCTGCTGAAGTGCTTCGTTCCATGGGGGCAGAGATTGTGGAAGATGTGCCCATGCCCAATACCCGCTACGGAATCCCGGCTTTTTTCGTGATCAGCCGGGTGGAAGCAGCTTCCAACCTGCATCGTTATGATGGCGCAAAATATGGATACCGCACATCTTCCGCGGAAGATGATTTACGCGTTATGTACCGCAAAACCCGCAATGAAGCTTTTGGGTTACAACCAAAATTACGAATCCTGATGGGGATGTATGTCAGTGCTGCCCAATATTCCGAACAATATTACAACCGTGCTTTGAAAGTGCGTGCTATGCTGCGACATGATTTCGAACAGGTCTTTGGTATCCAGGGGAAATACAAGCTCGACGCACTCCTGACCCCAACCACCCCAACCACCGCCTTCCCTATTGGCGCGATCTATGGGGATTCCGTCCTGATGCAATATTCCGATCAGTTTACTGTTCCAGCCAATCATGCCGGCATTCCGGGAATCTCCCTTCCTGCTGGTATCGCTACAGATGGCCTCCCGGTTGGGGTACAACTCCTCGGACCGGATTTTTCAGAGCAAACTCTCCTTCAAATGGGAAGAGCCATTGAGATTGGCACACAGGATGAAGCCTGGCGTTCCATAAAGCCAGCTGTCTTAGGATGAGGTGCAGTAATGAAAAATTTTTACAACCACAGACTCCACAACACCCGGAGGAAGGCATGACCGATTACGAAGTCGTCATTGGGTTGGAAACACATATCCAACTTAATACTAAAACCAAAATATTTTGTGCCTGTAAAGCAGATTCCTGGGATGATGAACCCAATACCAATATTTGTCCGGTCTGTACGGGTCTGCCTGGCGTTTTGCCCGTCCTGAATAAGGCAGTGGTGGAAAAAGGCGTAGTGCTGGCAAAAGCCATGCAGGCGGAAATTCGAATGCGATCTTTCTTTGATCGCAAGAATTATTTTTACCCTGACCTTCCCAAGGGGTACCAGATATCCCAATATGATATGTCACTTGCCAGTGGTGGATATTTGGATCTCCCCATGCCGGAAGGATATACCCGCCGTGTAACCATTCATAAATTGCATTTGGAAGAGGATGCCGGAAAAACCAAAAACGCTGGCAATCTGCGCTTAATCGATTTCAATCGCTGTGGGGTGCCTCTGATTGAGATGGTCACCGGTCCAGATTTACGCTCTGCAAACGAAGCAGCCCAATATCTGATCAGACTACGTCAGTTGTTACGTTGGTTGGGAATCTCTGAAGCGGATATGGAAAAAGGACATCTGCGTTGTGACGCGAACGTTTCAATCCGCCCCAAAGGATCAACCCAATTATTCACCAAAACCGAAATTAAGAATGTCAATTCAATTGATAATGTAAAAAATGCGATCGAACACGAAGTGGAACGTCAGATTCGTGAGGTTGAAGCTGGCAACCGCGTGCAAGCCTGGACGCTGGATTGGGATGAAGCCAAAAATGAATTGCGCAAGATGCGCTCTAAAGAGACTGAAGCCGATTACCGTTACTTCCGTGAACCTGATTTACTGCCGGTAAACCTGAACGAGGAATGGCTAAACCAGATATTATCCGAATTCCCCGAACTTCCTCTTGAACGAAAATCCCGATTCATCGAGGAATATAAACTACCTGAGTATGATGCCGATATCCTGACCGGCGAACGCAATTTATCGGATTATTTTGAGAGTGCGGTTCGACTTTATGGTAGTGACCCCAAGAAGGTTTCCAATTACCTGATGAACGACATCATGCGTATGCTAAATGAGACAGGCAAAACAGCTGAACAATTACAGCTGACTCCTGCTTATCTGGCGGAGATTTTGAAGATGGTCGACACCGGGCAGATTAACACCTCCACCGGCAAGAGCCTGCTGGATAAAGTCGAAACCAGTGGCAAGTCGCCGGTCAAAATTGTGGAGGATGAAGGCTTAGGGCTGGTAAGTGATGATTCAGCTATCCGAGAGATTGCCGAGAAGATTGTTGCATCCAACCCGAAGGAAGTCGAGACCTTCCGTTCTGGTAAAGAGACATTAATTGGCTGGTTTACCGGCCAGGTTATGCGTGAAATGCGCGGGAAAGCCGACCCCAAAATCGCGACGAAGATCCTGATGGAGTTGTTGAAGAAGTAACTAGGTCTGCTGCAACGCAACCTTACTCGCTCAAAAAACGCTCGATCTCCTCTATAAACTTCATCGTTCCCTGCTCAATTTGCTCGCTTAACGCGTCCAGATCGTCAAAGTTCGGTTCCTTGACCAGGATGTGCTCAATAATTGCATCATGCCCTTTGGTGGTTTCTACGAGAGGATAAGTAGAAAAACCTTTATCCTTCATGGAATTCCAGGTTTCCTGCTGCACCTTCTTGTTTACCCCAAACAACCACACCTCAAAGTGGCAGGTCTCATGGATGAACACAATCCCTGTTTTCAGGTTTCGTTTTTTCAGTGAAGCTGGGAAGAAGGAAAAATAAGTCATATCCATATAACCGAAATACAGACTTCCAGAAACTTCGAAATCGGGGTGTTCCGACTTCAGATAATTTTTCAACTTTGACATATATTCCATCAGCCCTAAATACGCTTTGGGAACTACACCCAGTTGCATCTGCTTTTTATACTCCATCATCACATCATGAAAAGATTCCATCAATTCACTCCTTCCCTATAAGCATCATGCATCCATAATCATTATATGTCTGAATTGATAGCTGTTTAGCTGCTGAGTATTTTAGCTGTTAAGCTGATATGTTCTTAAGAACTTAAGAACCTAATTTTGTCACTATGGCTCTGACATAACCCCTAACTCCTAACCCCTTCCCCCTAAACTTTCCACTAAATAGGCACTTGACTTAGGACACTTGTTCGTGTTATAAATATAGTACAAATATTCGATTATTAAGGAGTTTTCAAATGGCCAGAAAAAGAGAAGGTCTCAGCGACCGCCACCGCAAGATTATGGAGTATCTGACTGAGTTCATCGACGAATTTGGTTACTCTCCTTCCATCCGTGAAATTGGGGACGCGATAAACGTCAAATCCACTTCCCTGGTGGATTATTACCTCAACCAACTTGAAGACAAAGAATATATCTCTCGCGAAGGACGGATCTCTCGCAGCATTCGCGTGATAAAACCTATGCGCTCTCCTGGAAAAGCCATCAGTTCCAAGATGCGCGAAACCGCCCGCGCTGTCACCAACGCGGTGGATAATCTGGTTTCGGTCCCTATCCGTGGACGTATTGTAGCCAGTTCTCCCCTGCCCATGCCAACATCTGATTTCAACTATTTCGATCCGGAAAGTGGTGTGGAAATTGCCCGCAGCTTACTGCCAGCCCGGGAACGCGTCAGTGATCTATTTGCCTTGGAAGTCCAGGGTGACTCAATGATCGATGCCATGGTAAATGATGGTGACTTAATCATTATTCGACCTTCCAGTCAGGCTTTAAATGGTGAGATGGTTGCTGTATGGTTGGATGATAAAGATGAGACCACTTTAAAATATTTCTACAAAGAAAAGAATCGCGTCCGCTTGCAACCTGCCAACCCTACCATGGATCCCATCTATGTTGACAATCCCGAAGCGTTACGAATCATGGGAAAAGTCGTCATGGTGATACGTCAATACAAGAGCGAAATTCTTTAGTCAGAACCCTTAATCACAATCGATATTCTGTGCCATTTTCTAGTAAACAAAAAAACGGCTGGTTTTTCAGCCGTTTTTCGATTCTTAATCAAAATTGATTAGGCAACTACTACTTCAGCGCCAGCTTCTACTAATTTCTTCTTTGCGTCTTCGGCTGTTTCTTTAGAAACACCGGTAAGAACTTTTGAGTCAGCAGCTTCGGCCATATTCTTGGCTTCTACGAGACCAAGGTTGGTAAGTTGGCGAATAACTTTGATGGTTTCAATTTTCTTGGGACCAGCATTTTTAAGAACGACATCGAATTCAGTCTGTTCTTCAACTTCTTCAGCGGCGGCAGCTGGGCCAGCGGCAGCGGCGACAGCAGCTACGGGTGCAGCGGCGGAAACGCCCCATTTTTCTTCCAACAACTTAACCAGATCGGCAGCTTCTAATACAGAAAGCTCGCTCAACATATCAACAATTTTTGTTAAATCAGCCATTTCAATCACTCCTAATGTGTTTTTTTAATTTTTCTCCTATCCTTGTTCAGAATAGGCTTTTACAACTGCTGCCAATCCACGTGCGGGTTCAGCAATGGTGCGTACCAATTTGCTAGCCGGTGAATTGATTAAACCTAATAAGGTAGCTCGTAGAACGGGTAATGGTGGTAATTCTGCTAATGAATTAATCTCACGATCACTGATCTGACGTTTACCTAAATAACCACGTTTTACCGCAAAGACTTCTGACTTTTTGGTAACTTCTTTGAATACTTTTGCTAACGCAGGCGGATCACTGAATGCAAATCCAGCCATGGTTGTACCTTCCATATCGAACTCGGTGTCGATTCCGGAATTCTGGAAGGCTTTGGATAACAATGTATTCTTGACCACATGAATTTCGCTACCAGTTTCCCGAACTTTGGTGCGCAGATCATCCATTTCTTTCATACTCATCTTTTGATATTCAAGAAAGAAAATTGCTTCACTATCTTGCAGCCACTGTTCGTACTGTGCCATCATTTTGGTTTTGTGTTTTTTAGAGAATGCCAATCTTACCTCCTTCCTTTACTAATAAAAAAGTCTTTACTTTTAGCCAAAGTAAAGACTTCAAACATGCTAAAAACCTGTGGGTACAGGTATTGTTGCTTTCTGTCTTCACCTCGGCGGGAAAATTTTAAGCCCTAAGGCTCCTGCTTTCTTCGGTGAGCCCAAATTGTACCACAATTTGGGTTTATCTACTGTTAAGTTTCGATTACTCGTTTGGTTTCAACGCCAAAGCAACCTGTGAATCCACTTTGATGCCAGGGCCCATGGTGGATGCAACGGTAACACGGCGAATGTAGCTACCTTTTGCGCCTGATGGTTTTGCTTTTCGAATTGCGTCCATCAATGCAACTAAATTATCATAAAGTTTATCAAGATCAAAGGAAACTTTGCCGATTGGGGCATGAATATTGGCTGTTTTATCCAAACGGAATTCAACACGACCGGCTTTTGATTCCTGAATGACACGGGGCAAATCTTCAGCCTGCACAACAGTACCAGCTTTCGGGTTTGGCATCAGGCCACGGGGACCCAACACACGACCTAAACGACCTGCTTTTCCCATCATATCCGGGGTTGAGATTGCGACATCAAAATCGGTGAAACCATCCTGAATTTTCTTGATCCACTCATCATCATCAGCGACATAGTCTGCACCAGCTTCACGTGCTAAAGCAGCACCTTCACCCTGAGCAAAAACTAAAACTTTTACTGTTTTTCCAAGACCATGTGGTAATACGACAACATCGCGAACCTGTTGATCAGCCTGTCGGGGATCTAACCCAGTGCGCAGGTGAACTTCAACGGTTCCATCGAATTTTGTAAATGATAATTCTTTTGCTAACTGCAGCGCTTCGCGAGGATCATAATATTTTTGTCGATCCACTTTTTCAAATGCTGCTTTGAATTGCTTTCCTATTTTTGCCATTTTTTCTCCTATGTGGTCCAACGGGCAATTTAATTACCCTCCCACGAATGATTAATCAACCACCGTAATGCCCATGTTGCGAGCAGTGCCCTGAACCTGACGCATGGCATCTTCTAAATCAACAGCGTTCATATCTTTGAACTTAATTTCTGCGATCTCACGGACCTGATCACGGGAAACTTTTCCAACTTTTTCTTTGTTCGGAACGCCTGATCCTTTTTCAATTCCAGCGGCTTTCTTCAATAAGAAGGCTGTCGGTGGCGATTTAAGGACAAAAGTAAAAGAACCATCCGTAAAAACGGATATTTCTGCAGGAATAATCTCGCCCATTTTGTTTTGTGTGCGGGCATTATATTCTTTGCAGAATGCCATAATGTTTACACCATGCGCTGCAAGCGCTGGTCCAACAGGTGGTGCAGGATTTGCCTTACCGGCAGTCAGTACCAACTTTACAAATGATTTGAATTTCTTTGCCACTATTTCTCCTTCGTGGTTCTAACGGATTGGTCATCCTCCCACAATATTAAGGCACAAAACTGTGCCAGATTTATGATTTTTCTACCTGTAAGAAGTCTAATTCCACAGGGGTTTCACGACCGAAGAAATTTACCATGACGCGAACTTTTGTTCGCTCCACATCAATTTCTGCAACCGTTCCACGGAAGTCATTGAACGGACCGTCTACGATGCGAACTCGCTCACCAACCTTGAATGAAACCTTCACGTGCGGTGCTTCTGCTTCCATTCGGCGTAAGATCTGAGATACTTCATCACTTCTTAATGGGGTTGGATCATTTCCCATACCGACAAAACCAGTTACCCCAGGGGTGTTTCGCACTACATACCATGATTCTTCGCTCAGGATCATATTCACCAGGACATAGCCCGGGAATACATGGCGTTCCACCGTGCGGCGTTTGCCATCTCTCACTTCAATCTCTTCTTGAGTAGGAATGACAACATCGAAAATTCTATCCTTCATACCCATGGAATCAATACGTTGTTCCAGGTTATGACGGACTTTGTTTTCATAACCAGAATAGCAATGGATAACATACCAATGCGCTTCCCCATCGTGAGCTTCCGGGGGAAGACCATCTTCTGGATTTTCAATTACTTCATCCATTTCCAGTTTTTCTGGTTCCTCTTCTGGATTTGGTTGACCTTTTGTTAAATCTTCCATTCGTTATCTCTCTTTACTATCGCTCTTAGAGAGCTACCAGGGCAGCTATCACTCTTGAGAATACGAAATCTAATAAACCTAAAATGGCCGCCATCACGAACACAACAACCAACACAACTTTGGTTAATTTCCAGGCATCTTGTGGAGTTGGCCAACTAACTTTTCGCAACTCACCAACGGTAGATTTCCACCATCGCACAATCCGGTTCGATTTCTTCTTGGAAGAACTGGATTGCTTTTCAGTGCGTTTGGTTTGCTCACTCTCTTTTGTTTTCAAAAACTTAGCTGCCAATTTTTTCTCCTTTTTTACATCCAAAACGCCGTCCTGGTAGGCGGCGTTGTCTGGGCTTACAAGGCAGGCGAGGCAGGAATTGAACCCACAACCCCCGGTTTTGGAGACCGGTGCTCTGCCAATTGAGCTACTCGCCTGAGTTGACTAGTTGTGACTTCCAATCAAATTGAAAGTCACAACAACTGTCAAAAGGTTACTTAGTCTCGCGATGCAGAGTATGCTTCCGACAACGTGGACAGTATTTATTTATTTCCATGCGTCCCGGATCATTGCGGCGGTTCTTCTCAGAGGTGTAATTGCGCTCTTTGCAATCAGAACATGCAAATGTAATTACGGGACGAACATCTTTCTTTGATGCCATAGTCTTTCACGGGCGCAATCATTCTCAGGTTGCGCCTTGCTCCTTTACAATAAATTACTCAAGAATCTTAGTGATCACGCCGGCGCCTACAGTCAGGCCACCTTCGCGAATAGCAAATTTTGAACCCTGTTCCAATGCCACTGGGACAATTAATTCAACCATCATGTTGATATTATCTCCAGGCATGACCATCTCTACACCTTCTGGTAAGGTGATCGATCCGGTTACATCCATGGTTCGAATGTAGAATTGTGGGCGGTATCCAGGGAAGAAGGGTTTGTGTCGTCCACCTTCATCGCGGCGTAACACGTATACTTCTGCCATGAATTTGGTATGTGGCGTGATGCTTCCTGGTTTGGCGATGACCATTCCTCGTTCTACATCATCTCGGACGATACCGCGTAATAATAACCCAAGGTTGTCTCCGGCCATTCCCTGATCCAACAGCTTGTGGAACATTTCTACGCCAGTACATACGGAGCTCATGCTCTTTTCTCTCAATCCAACGATTTCTACCGGTTCTCCCACTTTGATCATTCCACGATCTACACGACCAGTCACTACTGTGCCTCGTCCTTTGATCGAGAATACGTCTTCCACCGGCATCATGAAGGGTTTGTCAACTTCTCGGCCTGGTTCTGGGATAT
>CAYSFA010000006.1:0-12057 GCA_964430025.1 uncultured Anaerolineaceae bacterium
GCAAAGAGTAAATACCCAACAGATCAAAGTCTGGCAAAAAGGAACCGATTGTTTGTGGAAACAACATGGTGTTTGGACAACAGATGATAAGAATAACCCAGTGCTTCTAAATCCATATTATTTTTCGGAAGTTAATGGTGAAAGAATAGATTTTGGCCGGGATTATCTGAAACCTTTCATTAATAAATTTGCAAACGCGGTACACTCGATTGATGAGAAAGCCTTGATTTTTATCGAAGGAATTCCTGAACACTCCATGCCTGAATGGCATCCAGAAGATGCAAGACCTATTGTGAACTCTACTCATTGGTATGATGGAGTAACTCTCATGACAAAGAATTTCAATACAAATTATTCAATGGACACAGAAACCATGAAGCTCGTTTTTGGTAAGAAGAATGTAAAGAAGACTTTTTTCAACCAATTGAATAAGATCAAAAATGAATCAAAAACAAAATTAGGTGATGTGCCGACGGTCATTGGGGAGTTTGGAGTTCCGTTTGACCTTAACAAGAAAAAATCTTATAAATCCGGAGATTTTTCCTCTCAAACAACTGCATTGGATTATTATTATCAAATTATTGAAGAATTAATGCTCCATTCGACCTTGTGGAATTACACATCCGATAACATGAATTCCCATGGAGATCTTTGGAATGACGAGGACCTATCCATATTTAGTCGTGATCAACAATTGGATCCTGATAACATTCACTCTGGTGGTAGAGCATTGTCGGCTGTTGTAAGGCCTTATCTACGAATGATCACCGGGGATCCTGTTACACAATCTTTCAACCTAAAAAGAAGAGAATATACATTAATTTTCAAAGACCAACAAGCAGGGATTCTGACAATTTTTATTCCTGATTTCCATTATCCAAGAGGGTATCGTGTGGAATTTACCAATGGAGAATGGACTACCATAGCCGATGAGCAGGTTCTTCAATTGAATTATCTACCTTCGGATAATCATCAGGTTTTAAGAATTCTTCCATTATAGAAAGGCGTGGCAATTGAAAATATCAATAATGATTGAAGGTCAAAATGGGTTGAATTGGGATAATTGGAAAAAATTGGTTGATCTGGTGGAAAATTTAGGATTTCATGGTCTGTATCGATCAGATCATTTCACCAATGCAAACCCTCCCGATAAGGATTCATTAGAATTATGGGTGTCCCTGACTTATGTAGCGACAGTTACAAAGCGTATAAAATTTGGATCATTGGTGACACCATTATCGTTCCGCAATCCTTTTTTTACAGCCAGAATGGCTTCCGCAGTGGACGATCTTTCCAACGGGCGATTGAAGTTAGGCCTTGGTGCAGGATGGCAGGAAAGAGAACACAATATATTTGGATTTGATTTACTGGAAATTAAAGAACGCTTTCAAAGGTTTGAAGAAGGTCTGGAAATAATTACTAATTTATTCAAATGCGATGCCCCATTCTCATTTGAGGGAGAATATTTTCAGGTGAAGGAAGGTGTTTTATTGCCAAGGCCGAAGAGAAAAAATGGTCCTGACATCGTTATTGGAGGGAATGGAAAAAAATTTACAATGCCTTTGGTTCTTAAGTATGCGAATGAATGGAATGCCATTTTTCTGACACCTGAGAAATTTAAAGAAGCAAATTCTAGGCTTGATAATTTATTGGGGAAACAAAACAGATCAACAAATGAAATTAGAAGGTCGATGATGACTAATTTGACCTATGCAAGGTCCGAGACTGAATTAAATTCCAAACTCAATGGCCGAAAGATTTCTGACATGGAGGGAAAAGGAATAATTGTCGGGCAATCCGACCAGGTGGATGAAAAATTGCAGCATTATCAGGCAAATGGTTGTGAAGAAATTATGTTGCAATGGATTGATTTGGGTGATCTCGATGGGTTAGTGGATTTTTCTGAGAAAGTGTTACCGAACTATTTGTGAGTTTTAAAAAGCCCAGGGAAGTAATTGAATTATAAAGGGCAAAATCAAAATAGCGATTTTTCCACAAATCCAACCAAAAACTGCTCCTGCGACGACATCAGACAGGTAATGTAATCCTGTTTGAATTCTGGATAGAGCTACCAGAGGTGCCCAAATGGTTAATAAGATGGCAAACCAGATTGGTGCTATCCCCCATGCCATCGAAGCGAGGAAAAAAACTCTGGTTGCGTGGCCTGAAGGGAAGGAATGTGGATCTGTCACTCTGTAAATATCTCCCCATTCACCTTCTGGTCGTTTCCTTTTTATAGTATATTTGAGCGCGATAATAAAAATAGCGAGGAGAAATGAGCTTCCTCCTAATGCGGCAGCAATCATTCGCCATTCATTTTTTGCAAAAAACCAAATGAAAATCAAGACCAACAGAATGTACCAGGAATCTCCGGAATGAGCGATGACAGTGGACAATCGCCATTTAATATTGGAAGAGGGCTCCAACCTAAGATCGTTTGTTTTTTGATTGTCCCACTCAATAATTCTCTTTAACGTCTGTTGCATGGCTCGAATGTTCCTTATGAATAGGTGGCAGTATACCCTTAAGATCTGTTTTGTGCAATTAATATATTTAGTCTTTCACCTACCTTTTCAGAGATATTGATTTTATCTATCAACTCGATATAATATTTTAAGAGAAATAAAATATTCCAATTTTATCTAATTCGGTGGTCGGTTTTTTATGATAGACCGGCGTCGGTTCGAAGAGACCGTCGAAAAGTGCCGCCAAGTGAAAGGACCCACCGAAGATGACCATCTGGAAGAATTATCAATTAGTCTATAGTTTGCCTGAAGCCTATCAAGCTTTTCAAAACGCAAGCGAATCAGTCCGTTTTGTATCAGGCGGAACAGATTTATTGTTGGAAATTCAACAGGGGACCCATACACCAGTAAAAACCTTAATTGATTTGAACCATATTGAAGAGATGAAAATATTGAATGTTCAAAACGATAAGTTGTTTATTGGTGCTTCAGTTCCCGTAAGTGTATTAACAAATTCACCTCTTGTAAAAGAGCATGCATTAGCTGTAGCTGAAGCAACAGGACTAATCGGAGGGCCACAGGTACGAAATTCTGCGACATTGGGAGGAAATGTAGCGCATGCTTTACCAGCAGCGGATGGGATGATTTCTCTAGTGGCCATGAATGCAACTGCTTTGATCTATTCACAAATTGGATATCTTGAAAGAAATATACTTCAATTATTCAAAGGGCCTGGAATTACCGCTTTGGAAAAAGGCGAAATCCTGGTTGGATTTAAAATTCCGACCAAACAACCGGGCGAAGCTTCTGCCTTTGACCGGGTAATGCGACCGCAAGGGGTCGCTTTACCAATAATCAATTTATCCGTGTGGTTGCACAGAAAAGATGGGAAGATACAGGATATCCGAATTGCTTTTGGTCCATCTGGCCCTACCCCGTCTCGCGCGGAAGCGGTGGAAAATGTCTTTAAAGGAAAAGAATTATCTCCAGAGGTATTTAGTGAAGCCAAACTAATCCTTCAGGATACAGTCAAGTTCCGTACCAGTAAAATGAGAGCAACCGCTGAATATCGGTACCTTTTGGCGAAAGGATTGTTGGAAAAAGTAATTCAAAAAGCATGGATGAGGGCAGGAGAAACCTTATGAAAGATCTTGATCTTATTAAATTAAATGTGAATGGAAAAGATTATTCGGTTCCAGTCATTGAAGGGGAAATGTTGTCTGATTTGCTTCGTGAAAGATTGCGACTAACCGGAACAAAGATTGGTTGTAACGAGGCTGAATGTGGAGCTTGTACAGTGGTTGTCGAAGGTGAGCCTGTCCTATCCTGTTCATATCCTGCGGTGAAAGCCCACAGAAAGAAAGTAACAACAATTGAGGGATTGGCAAAAGTAGTAGGAAACAACGGACAGTCTTATACAGTGTTGCATCCATTACAAGAATCCTTCATTGAATATGGAGCAGTGCAATGTGGTTTTTGCATCCCCGGACAAATAATGACGAGTTACGCATTATTAGAAAAAACCCCTAAACCATCTGTTAACCAAATTAAATATGCTCTGAAGGACACACTTTGTCGCTGTGCAGGTTATCCCAGTATCATTGGGGCAATTCAAGCAGCATCGGACTCAATTTCTTCGGGTAGCGCAATTACACCTTCTCCCATTCAAAATTCCAGGTTTGCACTAAAAAAAGTAGGACAGAAGAGCATAAGACCTGATGCGCTCAATAAAGTCACAGGGGCAGCGATTTACAGTGATGATATTCAATTTGAAGGGATGTTACATGCCCGAGTGAAACGGGTGATGATTCCAGCAGGTGTCCTAAAAAGTGTTGATATTTCTGCAGCATTGACATTACCAGGTGTGGAAGCCGTTTTAACCGCCAAAGATATTCCTTTTCAAAGAAACCATGGGCTATTTATCAAAGATTGGCCTGTATTAATTGATGTTGGTGAAGAATTTCGATATATGGGAGATGCAATTGCGATTGTCGCAGCACAAACCCGGGAAATCGCGACAAAAGCTTTAGACTTAATCACATTTGAATATGATCCTTTACCTGTTATTTCATCTGCAGTTCAAGCACATTTACCAGAAACCAGAACAATACATAAAAATAGCAACCTTCTAAAACATATTAAGGTGCGTAAAGGAGATATCACGAAAGGGTTTGAGCAAGCAGATTTAATACTTGAGCATACCTTTTATACAAATCCCAATGACCATGCATTTATTGAACCTGAATGCAGTATCGCCAGGGTTCTGGAAGATGGAAAAGTAGAGATTTATGTGGGTTCTCAAATCCCATATTCTGATAGGGAGCAGGTAGCTAAAGTTTTGGGTGTTCCGGAAGAAAATGTTCGGGTGATTGGACAATTAATTGGAGGTGGTTTTGGGGGAAAAGAGGACATAGCAGGGCAAATTCATGCAGCCATGCTTGCACATAAAACAAAAAAACCGGTAAAGTTACTATTTGATCGACATGAAAGCTTGATCGTCCATCCAAAAAGACATGCTACCCAAATTGACATCAAGGTTGGCGTGAAAAACGATGGCCAACTAATAGCGGTTCAAACGGAATTGCATGGAGATACTGGCGCATATGCTTCTTTGGGTGAAAAAGTAATGACGAGAGCGACAACTCATTCATCAGGGCCTTATGAGGTTCCCAATGTGAAAATTGATTGTTATGCCATGTATACTAACAATCCACCCGCTGGAGCGTTTCGTGGGTTTGGCGTGATGCAATCAGCTTTTGCAGTGGAATCGCTGATTGATACACTAGCTGAAGAATTACACATGAACCCAATTGAAATACGAAAGAAAAACGCACTTCGTGTAGGTAGTGTGACAAATACAGGGCAATTACTGACGAATAGTGTTGGGTTAATGGAATGCATTGAAAAAGTAGAAAAAGCTTTAGTCAAAAAAGCAGGTCCTCGACCTTTTGAGGCTAAACCAGATCCTGATGATCCCGCAATTGTTCGTGCCTGGGGATTTGCAGTTGCCTATAAAAACACCGGGCTTGGTGGGGGGGCTCCTGATAAGGCAGGTGCTGAAGTAGAATTGCTCCCGGATGGACGCTTTGAAGTCCGTTCCGCTTCCGCAGAATTAGGGCAGGGTTTGCCAACAGTATTACAGTTAATTGCAGCGGAAGAGCTCAACCAGGATTGTGATCAAATACAAGTTCTCTTATCGGACACTGATTTGACCCCAGATGGGGGACCAACAACGGCCTCGAGACAAACCTATGTGACCGGAAATGCGGTTAAATATGCATCCAAAGCCATGAAAGATTTACTAGCTTCTGAATTAGCAGAGCGGTATGATGTTGCTCCGGACAAAATAGAATTTTTGGAAGGGTTAGCACAGGTAGACCGACAAGTGATCCCCTTGGCCACCATTTCACAGAATCTTCGGAAAGATGGCCTGGTACCGAAAGTCAATTACACCTACTGGGCTCCGGAAACCAAACCTTTGGGAGAAGGTGGTGATATGCATGTTGCCTTTTCCTTTGCTGCACAAGCTGCCCTGGTTGAGGTAAATACCCTAACAGGCGAAGTTAAGGTGCCGGAAGTGATTGTAGCCAATGATGTTGGCTTCGCGATCAATCCGTTAGGGCTTCAAGGGCAGGTTGAAGGTGGTATTATCATGGGCATTGGTCATGCGTTGGTAGAAGATTTCGTGATTGAGGAAGGTGTTGTTGTCACCGACCGTTTAGCCAAGTATCGAATTCCTTCCATTTATTACACACCCAAGATCACTTCATTCATTGTGGAACATCCGACCTCTGATGGACCTTATGGCGCTAAGGGGATTGGAGAAATTTGTTTGATTCCCACCATTCCAGCAGTCACGAACGCTATCTATAATGCTGTTGGGGTAAGGATAAATAAATTGCCTGTCGATCAGGAAAAAATTATCCTTGAACTTCAACAAAGAGAAAAAGTCATTCTATAAAAAGGTTAAAAAAAATGAAAAAAGCAGGTTGTCAATCCTGCTTTTTTTGTTTTTAAAGTGCAAATAATTATAAAAGCTGTGAGAAATTTCACATGACAAAATTTATGTTTTAATGTATAACGTAAATGATCTTTCGATTTCCCATACAGATTAGGAGGAGTTTTCTATGTGGCATATCATTATCCTCATAGGGATATTATTTTGTGCCTTTCAAGCGGTTAGATATAAACGGCTCTTAATTTCTGCGATATGGTTGGCTGCGACAAGTGCTCTGGTTTCGATCATGATGTACCTGTTAGGTGCCTATCAAATTGCAGTAATAGAATTAAGTGTCGGCGCTGGATTGGTTACAGTTCTTTTTGTGTTTGCTATCAATATCGCAGGGGATGAACCAATCCCCAATTTATCATTTATCCCAAAAATAGTCGCTTGGACATTTGTTGTTTTAGCAATCTTTATCATTGGATGGCAGATTCTTCCTTTGTTAAATTTACCGATCAATCTCAATCAGGATATTGGTTTTCAAACGGTAGTATGGGAATCCAGAAAAGCGGATCTGTATTTACAGGTGGTGATGGTATTTGCAGGGGTAATCAGCATGTTACGGCTACTCACTGGAATTCATATTGATCGCGTCACGGGAGAGGAGATTCAATAATGGATATTAGTCCCTCAATGGTAGTTTACACTGCTGTAATTGGTCTTTTTGGGATCGGATTGTATTGTCTGTTGATGACAAGAAATTTAATCCGGATCATTATTGCACTTCAAATTTTAGTGAAAGGCGTAATGTTAGCTTTAGTTTTTGTAGGTCAAGCACAAAGTCAACCCAGTGTTGGCCAGAGTATGGCTTTAACTGTTATCGTTGCTGACACTCTTGTCGCGGTCATAGGCTTAGCATTGGCTGTACAAGTCAAACGTCACGTTGGCAGTCTTGATTTAGTAGAAATTTCAAAGTTGAAGAGGTAGCCATGTTTCAAATAGAACCTCTGGTAATTCTAACGATTTTATTAGCCTGGATTGGGGCAATTGTGGTCTGGTTGATAGGAGATAAACATGAGAATCTTCAACATGGGTCTGCAATAATCTTTTCTCTTACTGCCGCCATTTCTTCAATCGCCATGTTGTTTTCTTATAGATCAGGAACAATACTATCATTTCCAGTCGGAACATCATTTGGAGAATTTTCCCTGGTTACAGATGGATTAGGCCTCTTTTTATCAGTAGTTGCGACTGTAATCGGCTGTTTAGCAATCATATTCTCGGTCGATTACATGAAAAACGCACCACAACTTGGTCGCTATTATTCATTTGTCCTCTTTTTTATTGGATCGATGGTAGGTCTGGTTCTTACAAGTAACTTATTCTTAATGTTCCTTTTCTGGGAAATTACAGCCCTTTGTTCATACGCGTTAATCTCATTTTATAACGATGATCCAATAGCCGTTGCGGGTGGTATCAAAGCTTTGATTATTACTCAGTTTGGTGGAGTTGGGTTATTAGTTAGTGCAATTTTGTTGTTCACATACTCCGGAAGTTTTGACATAAACTTATTCATCGCCAACCCGAATTTGTTCCCAAGTCAGGTTTTATCAGTGATGGCTTTCGGATTTTTGATTGCTGCTGCCGCAAAATCAGCCCAATTTCCATTTCAGACATGGTTGCCTGATGCAATGGAAGCACCATCACCTATCAGCGCCCTTATTCATGCAGCGACGATGGTTAATGCTGGTGTGTATTTACTGGCACGGTTCTATCCCGCCTTTAAAGAGGTTCCCGGCTGGACAACGGCTGTTATGGTGGTTGGAATGCTCTCCGCACTGATGGCAGCTCTTATGGCTTTGGTTGCGAATGATCTCAAACGAGTATTAGCATATTCGACGGTAAGTCAATTAGGGTACATGGTGTACGCGGTTGGGGCTGGGGGTGTGTTGGCATCGCAATTCCATTTACTTAGTCACTCAGTGTTCAAAGCTTTACTATTTTTAGGGGCTGGCGCTGTTATTCATTCAGTAGGAACCCGAGATATGCGTCAAATGGGAGGATTGGGTTCGAAACTGCCTTTCGTCCGAGTTGTATTTATTATTGGGGCATTGGCATTGGCAGGCGTCCCAATTCTAAATGGTTTCTGGAGTAAAGAATTAATTCTGGAAGCCGGGCTAGAAGCTGGTAATCCGATATGGATTTACGTCATCATGTTGATTGTTGCTGGATTGACTGCCTTGTACACCACTCGTTGCGTTTGGATGGTTTTCTATGGCGAGTCGAAAGAAGAACTACATGTTCATCCGGTGGGCAGAAACATGAAAACAGCCTTAGCTCCGTTAGCTCTTGGCGCGGTAACGACCTGGTTATTGATCGGGCCATTTTCAAGAATGATGGGCTCCTCTTTGCCAATTCATGAAATTCATACCCTTTCATTAATTGAAATGATGAAACATGTTGTGCTTACCCCGGCAACATGGATTGCAGTGGCAATCATTTTATTGGGTATCATGACCTGGTTTGGCCGCGAATCCTTGGTTGGGGTAAAAAAGATATTTGAACCTATTGCGAAAATCGCTGAAGCGAGTTTTGGATTTGAATCGATTAATAAATTTATCGTTTCATTTTCAAATGGGTTGGGCGAAAAACTTAGGGCCACACAAACGGGTAAATTAAATTGGAATATCTTTTATTTGCTGGTTGGTTTACTGGTGGTTTTCGCTGTATTGTTGATAGGAGCTTGACATGGAAGTAAACATAGCTTTTACCTGGTTACTCATTCTCCCTTTGATTTCCTCAGCTGTTGTATATCTCACTGGAAGAATTTATTCAAAATACACCAAGAAGGAAAAAAACATCAATCCTGCAAGATGGTTGTCCGTCTTAGCATTGATTGGGACAGGTGTATTTTTATTCTTTCTCATCAAAAATGTTTTTCAAACCAGTCAATCCCATTACCAGAATTATGGGGACATATGGTTTCGATTTGATGGAATAAGCCTCTTATTGTCGCTTTTAGTCCTGATTTTAGGTTTCCTTGTCACGATCTATTCCTTCACTTATATAGGCAATGAACCAGGTGAAGAAAAATTTTATTCTTTGCTGGTTATCATGATTGGCTCCATCATTGGACTTGGTTGTGCATTGGATCTATTCAACCTATGGGTTTGGTTTGAACTTATGACACTTAGTTCCGTTGTTTTAGTTGCTTTTTACAAAAGACAACCCGGCGCTTTGGAAGCAGGCGTGAAATATCTAGTTCAAAGCGCAACGGGTTCAGTAATGGTTGTATTAGGGATTGCACTTGTGTTTCTGAAGGCAGGCACCCTAAACATTGAACTTATCAGAATGTCAATTTCTGCCCCGTCACCGGAGTTGATCATTGGTGGTGCCTTGATGGTGATTGGTTTTGGGGTAAAAATTGCGATGGTTCCTATGCATACATGGCTTCCGGATGCACATTCACAAGCACCAAGTGGGATTAGCGCGATGTTATCGGGGATTGTCATTGAGGTTGGCTTAATCGCTTTATTGAGAGCACTTGGGCCATTAGCTTTAGTTGGAGACAGATGGGGAATCCTATTGATAGGTTTTGGGATTCTCAACATATTCGTCGGCAACTTGATTGCATTAAGACAAAAAGAGGTAAAGCGACTATTAGCATACTCAAGCTTGAGCCATGTTGGCTTTATGCTGGTTGGTTTTGGTGCGATGATTTCTTATAATAGTCTGCTCGCTGGAATGGGTTCAGTGTTTCATCTGGTTACTCATGGATTTATGAAAGGTCTTGCATTCCTTGCTGCTGGAGTATTTCTGTATTATTTCCGTATCAAGAAAGGCAACCATGATCCACTTCTAATCGAGGATCTAAATGGAGTGTCGAAGAAATATCCCCTTACCGCGTTTGCTTTTTCTGTGGCGCTCTTATCTTTAGGTGGCATTCCTCCCCTGGCTGGTTTTATGTCGAAATGGCAGATTTTGGCTGGCTTAGCACAGACTCAGAATGTTTTTCTGATTGTTGTTGTTGTATTTGCAGCCATCATGAGTGTTTTATCTTTAGGGTATTACACCCCAATGATTAACAGAATGTATCGAAAAGAAGTTAGTCAGACTGTCCTTGATAGTGAACCAGTTTCAATTTGGATGTACGTCCCCATTGCATTGTTAACATTGGTGACAATTGTTTTGGGTATCGTTCCTTCGTTATTGTATTGGCTCACTGGTCCAGCTGCTTATAGTGTTTACGTATTCTTTGGTCAATAAAGGAGTATTGATGGAAATAATATTAACCCCTCCTATCGCATTTTTAATCTACGTCCCTTTCGTGATTTTCATTTTGTTTGTTGGGAAGTGGATGGCTGGAAAACCTAAAGAATCTGAATTGAAAGAAACTATATATGCAAGTGGCGAAGAGGCATCAACAAAACCAGCTGCACCAGGGTATAGGCCTTTCTTCTTGGTGGCTTTCTTCTTTGCGATACTACATTTAGGAATGCTAATCATCGGAACCGGAACTTTTTCCTTTCAAACTGTGCCATTTATATTAGGTTTGATGGTTTCATTGGTTGCATTAATTTTGGGCTAAGGAGTTGAGGTAACAATGTCTGAAGACACCAAAAATATCATTTCTCAAATAGCAGATAAAGTAAAAAATTGGTCAAGAATAAATTCACCCTGGGCTATCCATTTCAATAGTGGATCCTGTAATGGGTGCGATATCGAACTTTTATCCATTTTAACCCCAAGATATGATGTAGAAAGGTTAGGGATTAAATTACAGGGTAGCCCAAGACACGCGGATGTGTTAATCGCAACTGGCCCGGTTACATTACAAGCAAAAGAAAGATTAATCAGAATTTATGAGCAAATGCCTGAGCCAAAATTTGTGATCGCGTTAGGTTCTTGTGCGCTTTCTGGTGGCGTTTTTGATGGTTGTTATAATGTCGTCGGTGATATGAGTAAAGTTATCCCTGTCGATGTGTATGTTCCTGGTTGTCCACCACGACCAGAGGCGATCATTTATGGTGTAGTCCTTTTATTGGAAAGCTTGAAATCTGGAAAGAAAGCTGCCCCCATTGTTGTTCCAGACGAAATTCCAGATGAAATAACCGAGGAGGTAATGAATGGAAATTAATGAACCATTAGAGGGAATCCAACAATTAATCTGTGAATATATCTCATCCTCCAATTTACCGGAAGATAATCGGTTAGATATTTGGGTAAAGTCTGAGGATTTCAAGAGAGTAATCAAAATTATTGTAGATAATCGTTGGGGTTACCTCATGACGATTACAGGTTTGGATATTCCTGCTGTTCTGAACGAAGAGAATAAAGAAATTCAACCAGGAAAATTAGAAGCGTTGTATCATTTCGCGAATGAAGCAAGTGTACTAACCATTCGTGTAAAGGTTCCATATGAAAAACCACAAATTGATTCCATTTGTGACCTTATTTTTTCCGCGACGTTATATGAAAGGGAAATGATTGAGTTGTTTGGGTTTGACATAGTAGATACTCCTTCAAGAGATCGCCTGGTTTTACCGGATTCATGGCCAGAAGGGGTTTTTCCGTTAAGAAAATCTTACACCTCTACTAATCAAGAAGAGACAATTGAAAAGGAGCCATCCAATGACTAATACACAACCT